>CANQMY010000013.1 GCA_947625075.1 uncultured Clostridia bacterium | reverse complement strand
AATGTGTGAACTACCTTATTATGGGTTATACTTTCTATTTTTTCTATATAATTATTATTAAAGTGTACACATAAATAATATGCATAAAAAGACATAACAGGGAATATATTTGCTCCATTGTTAGCTAATTCTTTTATTTTTTCAATTATTTTAGGAAAGGCACAATATGTACCAGTAATACCGAAAATTATATTTACATCTTTAATAGTTAATCTCCTTAATTTTAATAATATATATTATGTTTTAAAATAAAAAAATGAACCAAAAGTTTTTCTTTTGATTCATTTTTATTATTTAAAATCAGCAAGAGGATTAGCTTCAACCGCATTTCTAACTTGTTCATTATCAACATGAGTATATATCTCTGTTGTAGAAATACTTTGATGTCCTAATAATTCCTGAAGAGCTCTGATATCTACTTGACCATATTTATACATTAATGTTGCTGCTGTATGCCTTAATTTATGTGTTGAATATTTTGTTGTATCTAATCCCGCTTTTTGTAGTTCATTTGAAACAACATTTTCAACGGTTCTTTTACTTATTCTTTGCCTGTAAGAACTTAAAAATAGTGCTTTATCAGAATTCTTTAAGTCTTTTTTAGCATTGGTAGGACGTACAGATAAATATTGTTTTATGGCATTAATACAAGCTTTATTTAGATATATTGTACGCTCTTTATTTCCTTTTCCTATAACAGTAAGTTTTGAATCATCAAAATTTATATCAGAAATATTTATACCTACTAATTCAGATAAACGAATACCACAATTTAAAAACAAAGTTATTATTGCAAAATCTCTTTCTTTGTTATGATTTTCTTCATCATTAGAAGAAATATTTAAGAGTTTTTGGCTATCTTCTAACGATAAATAACGAGGTAATCTTTTATTAAGTTTGGGTGTTTCTAAATTTTGTGCTGGATTATTTTTTAATGTATTTGTTGTTATAGTCATATATTTGAAAAATATTCTTATTGTTGAGATTTTTCTTGCACATGTAGCTGGTCCACATTTTCTATTAATTGATAAATATGAAATAAAGGCATGGATATCATCCTGAGTAATTTTTTCTAAATTATCAATAGTAAAATCATTTATAATAATTTTTGAAAAATCTTTCTCATCAGTTAAATTAAAATGATATTTCATATATTTTAAAAACATATTTAAATCTGCATTATATTGATCTACTGAATTTACAGATTTTCTTTGATATGCAAGAGAATATTCTAAAAATGCATTGAGAAAATTTGGATTTTCTTCCGTTTTTATCATAAAAACACTTCCTTTATTTTTTTTCATTATAACATAATTAAAAAAAAAGTAAAATGTTAAAGATATAATTTTATATTAATATTGAACATTAGATTATATTGAGTTATAATGTAAAAAATAATTTAATATTAAATAGAAAAAATTAGAAGTGAGAAAGTTATATGAAAAAAATTATGATACTTACATCAGAAAGAACTGGAAACGGACATAAGGCAGCTGCAAATGCACTTGAAAAAAAATTTAATTCTTTAGGATATGAAACAAAACAAGTTGATTGTTTTACAATGATGGGAAAATTAGGTGTTCTACTTGAAAATTCATATATTCCAATTACAACAAAATGTCCATTACTTTATTATATACCTTTTTTATTTACACAAGCATTTCCTGATTCAATGCATTCATTAATATATATTAAAATAAAAAAAGAATTAAAGAGAGAAATAAATGAATTTAATCCTGACTTAATTTTATCTGTTCATAGCATGTTTACAAAGTCAATTTCATATTTTTTAAAGAAGGAAAAAATAAATATTCCTTTTTATATAAATGTTATAGATTTAGTTAAACCTCCTAAGGTATGGATTGATAAAAATGCTAACGCGATTTTTGTTGCAACAGATGAAGTTAAAAATAATTATATAAAAAGAGGTATTGATAAAGAAAAAATTTTTGTGTCAGGTTTTCCAATTAGAGATGATATAAAAATAAGAACAACTCCTAAACAAATAGATGGCAAAATAAATATTTTACTTGTTACTCCATCATTAAGCTTTAGAAAAAATATAAAATTTGTTAAAGAAGTTTCAAAATTAAACAATGTATCAATTAATGTAATTTGTGGAAGAGATGAAAAGTTTTATAAATCTTTAATAAAAAAGCAAAAATTAAATAAGATATCAAAAGATATTAAAATATATGGTTTTGTAAATAATATGAATGAGTTTTTAGAAAATTCTCATATTATTATTACTAAGGCTGGACCTAACATGATACTTGAAGCAACTAGAAGTGCAACAGCTGTTGTAATTAGTGGACATATTAAAGGTCAAGAAAACTGGAATTATGAATTTATAGAAAAAAATAATTTTGGATTCAAATGTTATGAACCAAGAAAAATA
This sequence comes from uncultured Clostridia bacterium, assembly GCA_947625075.1. Classification (GTDB taxonomy): domain Bacteria; phylum Bacillota; class Clostridia; order TANB77; family CAG-508; genus CAG-793. The sequence goes on along the minus strand of CANQMY010000013.1, from coordinate 12,901 downwards.
TATAAAAAATTATATAATTTTATAAATAGTTCTGAGTTAAGTAATTGTTTAAAAAATGTTTTAAATGCAGAGAGTAGTAATGGGGTGGAATTTATTTCAAATTATATAAAAAATAATTTAAAATAGCATTTTATAAATATCAAGTTTGATTTTAATATTTATTTATGTTATAATAATAATGTTATTTTAATATTTTCTAGGAGGAAAAACCATGGCATATTACGTTATTGAGCAAGAGAACGTTGGTTACAACAGCAGTATTACAACTGTTGCTTTGGTTACAAACCCTCGGATTGAGGGAGGAGCAATTCGTGCAAGAAAAATAGGTGTTGTTGATTGGGACAAATCCGCTTCACTTGATTTGCACAAGTATGCATTTAAAAAGATTATTCCAGTTGATTTCATTATAATTGGAAATGCAACCTGTGAAGAAATTTCTTGTCCGATTTTTTGCGAATGAATGTATATGATAAAGTAAAAGGAGGGGAGCATTCCCCTCTTTTTATTATATAAATATATAAAATTTTAGTTTTAAAAATATTGTTTTTTATTGGGCAATATGATAAAATTAATACGCTAATCATTAATCAAAAAGTTAAAAAAATTGGAGGTTTTTATGAAGGGGAAAAAATTTATTTCTATAGTACTTAGTATAATAATGTTAACATCACAATTATTATATTTAAGTTTAATTGTACCAGTAGTTGTTAATGCAGAAGAATTAAAAGTAGCAGAAAACACTACAAAAACAGCAAATATTGCTGATAATTATTTCTTTAATCAATTAGATGATGATGGAAAAATATTCTATAATATTATGGATAAAATGTTTTTTAGCTGTAATTATGAAGAGCTAAAAAAGGAATTGCAAAAAGATACTTCTAAATTTGGTGTTGATTCTATTGATATTACAGAAGAGATAAATACATCAGAGAGTTTAAAAATTAAATTAGAATCATATACTAAAGGAAGTCAAGATTTATTAAATACAATGGGTGCTGCAAGAGATGCTTATATGGCAGATCATGCTGGACTTTTCTATATTGATTCTAGTAATTTGAGTCTTAGAGTTACTCAAGACAAAGAAAAGAAATTACATGTTTTTCTTGGAATAGGAAGAACAGAAACATACATAAATAAAGCTTTTTGGGATAATGATAATAAAAAAGTTAATAAAAGTAAACTTATAAATGCATTAGAAACAGTATCTAGTGAATTAAATAAAGCAGTAGAGGAAGTTCAAAGTGTTAAAGTAGAAGAAAATCAAAATAAATTAGAACAACAAATCAAAAAAGCACATGATATTGTTATAAAAAATAATTCATATAAATTAGAAGAAACAATAATTGAAGAGAACAAAAATAAAAGTGAAGATGATAAAGGCGATCCATGGAATGTTAGAACAGTTTATGGTGCATTTGGTCCAAAACATGAAATAGTTTGTGAAGGTTTTGCTAGAGCATTTAAGATGATATTAGATAGATTAAACATTCCTTGTGTGCTAGTTTATGGTGCTTATGTAACAAGTACAAAATATGAAGAACATGCATGGAACTATGTTTTATTGGAAGATAAATGGTATGGCGTAGATGTTACTTGGGATAACACAGACCAAATGGAAGAAGTAACAAGTATACAAGGAAATCATTTTGAAGAAAGGATTAGTTCAGAATATTTCTTAGCAGGTGAAGATAAAATGTCACTAAATCACTTAGTTACAGGAATAATGTCTGTTGCAAATTATGAATTCAAATATCCAGATATTGAAGATTCAAGTGATAAATATACTTTAGCTTCAGAAAATGCTGGATTAAGAGTTGAAATTGATGATGAAAGTTATGATGAAGAAGATCAAATTAAAGCAGCAAAATTTAAAATAAGTTATTTTATAGACTTAAATGAAAATGGTGTAGAAGATAACGGTGAAAGAATGGGATTTAAAGCTGCTAGAGAACATGGATACTATATGGTTGGAAGCTTTATGAGCTACTTTGTTCCAAATTACGATTATCATGAAAAACCTGCAAATGCTAAAGATGAAGGATGGGGTCTTACAGGATATTTTGGATATGTAGATGAAGTATATGGTTCTTTAAAAGATATAGTAGACGAAGAAACAGGTAATTCATATTTATCATTCTATAATTCAAATTGCAATTTTATACAATTTGGTATTACAACAGATAAACCAGAAGATAATCCAACACTTCCTAACGGAAAACCTAATCCTAAAAAATATCAATATTTTGGAACTTCTGCAGATATGATTGCATTATCAGATAAAGTATTTAATCCAAGTGGAACTCATGTTTCAGCTCCATACATAAAAAAAGCAACACCAATTCAAAATTCTACAATGATTATTGGAGATTCATATCACTGTACAATAGAATATGATGAAAAATTAGTTAGAGTTGACTGGGAAGATTTAGGATATGAAGTTAAAATTGAAAAATCTTCTAATGTTGGAAGTAATAATTATACATTAGATCATTTTAAATTTAATGAAGATAGTAATACAGTAGAATTTGATTTTAAACCTAGTGAATTATATGCAGATGACTCAGTTTATTACATAATAGATGTTAAAGGTTTAGTTGGAGAAACAAGTCAAAAAAGACCTATGCCAATTAGTTATTTCTGTGCTCATAAATGTTCAGCTTATGCGTATAAATCACAAGGAATTGACTGGAATGTTTATGGAAAACCAACATTAATGGATGATGTTAATTTAGATGAAATGACTGATGAGGAAAATGCAGAATTATCTGAATTATTAAAACATAGAATGACATTAGTTACTACAACTACAAAACCATCTGAAGAAAGAGCTATGACTGATTTCTTAAATAATCCAGATGCTGTAGATCATTCAACAGGTGATAAATTAAATGTTGGAGGAACAGTAGAAAAAACTGAAACATATAATATTAAATTGACATTATGCAAAATGCAAAAAATTCAAAATGGTCAGTCTGTAAGAATTATGCTTGGTTTCCCAGATGGATATGGTCCAGAAGATGCAGGTGTTACATTTAAAGCATATCATTATATTAAAGATGAATATGGAAATATTACAGGAGTTGAGGAAATTCCATGTATGGTTACTGAATTAGGTTTAGTAATAGAGTGTAGTTCATTTAGTCCTTTCACAATTGCTGCTGTTAAAGGAGATATTGAAGAAGTAAAATCAAGAACAGTACTTTTCCAAACAAGTAATGGTGGAGATGTATATGATGTTTATTTAGGTGAAGGAAATGAAGGAAATATAAAATCAAATAAATTAGTATTTGATGATAATAAAAAAGAAGCTAAAATAACAATAGTACCAAATGATGGTTATGTTGTAGATGATATAGTTATAGGAGAACAAGTAATTGATGTAAATGGAAGTGATATTGAGAAGGTTACTTCTAATTCATCAAATGAAATTACTTATACTATTAAATATGATGATTTAAAGAAGCAAAATTATGAAGCAATTGTAGCAAAAGTTGCATTTATTCCTGAAATAACAAAACAAGCAGAAAAAGATGCTGGATATGAAGTTGTTGCTCAACCTATGAAACAATCTTTATTTACAATTTCTTCTGAAGTTAATTCTGAAGAAAAAAGCGATGGACCTTTTGATGAAGGTGATGAATTTGATGTTTCATATAAAATCACTGATATGCAATCTATAGGAGAGCAAGGAATTCTTGGAATTGGAGCATTATTATCATATAATAGACAAACTTTAGAACTTAAATCAATAACAGCTGGTGATGGATGGAAGATTGATTATAACTCATCAGATAATATTTCAAGCAGACATAATATTGTTGCAACATATAAATTAGAAGATAATGAAATGTCAAAAATTCTATCTCCAGAAGATGGAAATGAAGAACAATTGAATAAAGTTGTATTTACCGCTAAATTTATGGTACTTGAAAATAAAGATGTAACTGAAAATATAATGCTTTCACACATTGAAGGATCTATTGGCAAGGAAGAAACTATTGTAAAAGCTAATGATGTGCAAACAAACATTGTGATTGAAAAAGTAAGTGAACCACCTATAGTTGAAAAACTTGAACCAACCATTGGATCAGATTGTATAGTTGAAGATGGATATGTTAAATGTAATGATTTAGGATTAACAGTAAATGATATGAAATCAAAACTAACATCAGGAAGTGTATTACCTGTAAAATTCTTTAAACATGCTGAAGGTTCAGATGAATTAATAGAATTATCAGATACAGATATTGTTGGAACTGGAATAGTAGTAATGGTAGGGGAAAGCAAATGGACTGCTATAATTAGTGCAGATCTTGATGGTAATGGAAAATTAACAATAAACGATATAGTTCTATTTAAATTAGATTATATTGGTGAAAAAGCTCTTGAAGGCCCATATTTAATGGCAGCTGAGATTGATGGAAGAACATTAGATGACGGAACAACATCTATTAATGATTTAGTATTAATGTTGTTTAAATATAACGATATAAGTATTGATGATTAAGGGAGAAAATATGAGTAAGAAAATTTTAATTACAAGCGTTATAATAATATTATTAATTACTTTATTATCAGTAAATGTATTTGCTGTATCTATAACATCAGCAACAGTTATGGCAGTACCTTCAAAAAATGAATATGAATCTGGTGAAACTGTTGAGTTTATAATAAGTTTAAAAGATTTAAATGCAAGTAGTGGTATTCTTGGGTTAGGCGCATATTTAGATTATGATTCTAATTTATTAACTTTAAATACTAATGCAGTAGGTTTATCAAATTGGAGTGATGCTGAAATATCTACAAGAACTAACAGATTTGCTACTACAAAAAATAGTCATTCTGCTAATAATGAAGATATACTTAAAATTACTTTTACTGCAAAAAATGTATCAGCTGATACTCAAACTAGTATTGGATTAAAGAAAATAGAAATCTCTAATGGAAGTGAGTATGTAATTGATGAAATTAGATCTAGTAGTATAAATATTAAACCTAAATCTAGTAATCCTCAAAATCCACCTGTAGATAATCCAACTACTCCAGATGAACCAGCTAATCCACCATCTACTTCGGATAACCAAATTGATACAGGAAATACAGATAATCCAAACGAACCATCAAATCCAAATATACCTGAAAATCAAAATAATACAAATATTCCGGGAAATACTGATAATAATACAAATCAAGCTGGAGCAGATATTACTAATAATAACAATACTAATAATAGTAATAATAACAACAATAGTAGTAGTAATAATAATTTACAAGATAATAAACCAGATTCTATTATTCCTCAATTAGGAGTAAATAATGTATTACCAATTATGATAGCAATTATTAGTATTATAGCAGTAATATTATTTATTAATTTAAAAATGGTAAGTAGAAAAATTAAAAAAACTGAAAAAAATTTATTTGACGAAGATTATAAGATTAAATAAAAATTAAGAGCTTACTATTTAGAGTAAGCTCTTAATTTTTATGGAAATATAATATTTGTAATTCATTTACTTTTATGATAAGATAATAAAAAATATAAATAGAAATAGGAAAGTAATGAAAGAAAAAGTATATGAATTTTTAAGAACAATTCCAAAAGGAAAAGTTGTAACTTATGGTCAAATAGCAGAATATTTAGGAAATAAACGACTATCAAGAGTTGTTGGAAATATTCTTCATAATAATCCAGATGAGTATAAATATCCATGCTATAAAGTTGTAGATAGTAAAGGAAATTTATCAAAAAATTTTGCATTTGGAGGAATAAAAAAACAAAAAGAAAAATTAGAAAAAGATGGAATAATTGTTATAGATTATAAAGTAGACTTGAATAAATATAAAATGTAACAAATTTAATATGGAATTATTACACTATTTTAAAATTATTATATAAAGTAAATTTAGGAGGTATAATATGAAAAAATTTATGAAAATATTTTTAATAATCTTTGCTATCTTAGTAGTATTTACATTAGTTGATACATTACAAGCAAAAATATTTAATGGTACACCTTTAATAAAAATAAGAAATAATTATGACGGTGGAAATATTGATTATGTTGATAAAGGAATTCTTGTATATACTTATGTTTTTACAAATGGAGAAAAAGTAACAGTTTATAGATGGGAAAAATATGCTCCACCAATGGAGGAAAGTAATTTAAAATATAAAAAGTTAGAAGATGTCGAATTAGATTATGATCTATCACAAATGGTTGAAGATAAATGTTATATTGTACTAAATTTAGGCAAAATGTATAATATAGAAAATTTAAATAGTTTTATTGTATATCATCTAAATGAATTAGATAATTTTATAAAAAATGTTGAAGATAAAAAATCTGATGAAATAAGAATTGTAGAATATACACCTGATGAACTACAACCTATATTAACAAATTTGCAATATAAAGATAATAAATTCATCATGCAAATAGATAATAGAAGGGACGGTACTGCTTCTCAAAAAGATAAAAAAATTGTTACAACTCAGTATGATTCTTCAGAATATGTTTTAGTAAAAAGTGAAGTATCTGTTAATAGCTCAAATACTCAAAAATATTATGAATTAAATTTGCAATCAAAAAAATCAAATAAAATAATTCATATATGTAACTATTTAGAGATGAAAAAAGATGATAATCAAAAATTTGAAATACAATTTAATAAAAATGTAAATAGTAATAAAATAACTAAAATACTTGATAAAGATGAAACTGATAAATGTGACTATAGTATATATTCATATAAAGGAACAGTTGATATTTTAATAAATAATGAAAAAATGTCTTTAAGGGATGCATTAATGAATAATAAAATAACTGCAGATCAAATACTAGAAAAAGCTAATAAAGATATAAATGATATGAAAATATTTGGAGATTTTTATACAGATGGTGGAAGTAAATATTTTTTATATGATGATTATTCTATAATTAAAATGAATGCTTTATCTGGTAATTATGATTTATATATTGGTGTTCCATCTATGAATATTAATGATATAGATTAATAAAACATATGATTGTGGAGGAAATAATACTATGGAAGAAAATTCAAAACTATATTCAGAACTTTTTGATACGGTTCAAGATGGAAAAATTATTGAATCTGAAAAAAATATTAAATGGAAATTTATTTTAAATTATACTATTATATCATTGATTTTCTTTACCATATACAAAATAACTTATAATATATTTGATATGAAATTTATAGAAGTTATAAATGAAAATTTTTCGAGAATTAATTTTCTAGTTATAGACGATATATCAAAATTTGTAAATATATTAGTGAATAGATCATTTATTATTTTTATAAGTTCTTTAATTATAATATTATGCAATTTTATCTATACATATATAAGTTCAGTTTTTATTTTTAGAAAAAATAAAACAAAAAAATCTTATGTAAATGCTATAATAAAAGTTATAACCATAATTGAATTAATTATTTTTGTATTTATAATGTTTGATATTAGTGTAAATTATATTAATCACGCAAAAATATGTTCAGACTATTCTATTTCATTTAAAGAAGTTTTAGAAAAAAATAATTCTACAAATGCAGATATTAATAGTTTTTTAAATAAAGTATATGTAACAGATATAATTCAACTTATTATATTATTTGTAATAAATATTTGTTGTACTAAATCTTGTATTTCTTGGCAAAAAAGAATAATAGAAAGAAATACTGTAGAATAGTCTAAATATTAAATTTAAAAATAGGATTTGTAAAAAAACGTAAGTCAAAAAGACTTACGTATTTTTTTATTTAAAAAGGTATTGACTTTTCAATCACTACTGTATATACTGTATATATACAAATTAAAAGGAGAAAAATTTAACTTATGAATATAATAATAAGTAATTCAAATAATATTCCTATATATGAACAAATAAAAGAACAGATAAAAAGCAAAATAATATCCAATGAATTAAAAGCAGGAGAGATGTTACCTTCAATTAGAAGTTTAGCAAAAGATTTAAGAATAAGTGTTATAACAACAAAAAATGCTTATGAACAATTAGAAAAAGAAGGATATATTGAAACTATTGCATCCAAAGGAACTTATGTAGCAAATAAAAATGTTGAGATTATTAGAGAAGAACAATTACAGAAAGTAGAAAGTCTAATTGATACTGCTGTTTCTATTGCTAAAATTAGCAAAATTTCTAGAGAAGAAATACAAACTATGTTAGATATTTTATATGAGGAGGATAACTAAGATTATGGAAAACGTAATAGAAGTAAAAGATTTATGCAAAAAATATATTGGGTTTGAGTTAAAAAATGTAAATTTTAATATACCAAATGGAATGATAGTTGGTTTAATAGGAGAAAATGGAGCTGGAAAAACAACAACGATAAAAGCAATACTTAATATTATAAAAAAAGAAAAAGGTCAAGTAAAAATATTTGGTTTAGATTTACAAAAAAATGAAAAGAAAATAAAACAGGATATAGGTGTAGTTTTAAATGATAGCTATCTTTCTGAATATTTAAGCCCTAAAAGCATAAATAAGATTATGAAAAATTTTTATCCTACTTGGGATGAAAAATTATATTTAAAGTACATAGAGAAATTTAATCTTCCATTAAATAAAATATCTAAAGAATTTTCTAGTGGTATGAAAATGAAACTTAAAATAGCAACAGCAATTTCACATAAACCTAAATTACTAATTTTAGATGAACCAACATCAGGATTAGATCCTGTGGCAAGAAATGAGATATTAGATATTTTTCAAGAATTCATAGAAGATGGCGAACATTCAATATTACTTTCTAGTCATATTACATCAGACTTAGAACATATTGCTGATTATATTATGTTTTTAAATAATGGAGAAATTATTTTTACTAAGTCAAAAGATGAACTTATAGAAAATTTTGGCATAGTAAAATGTAATGAAAATGAATTTAAGAGTATTAATAAAGGTGACTATATTAAATATAAGAAAAACAAATATGAGTATGATATTTTAATTGAAAATAGATTTGAATTTAAAAGAAAATATGATGTTTCAATAATTGATAAACCAACAATAGAAGATATTATGCTAATTTATATTAAGGGGGAAAAATGAAAATGAATATTTTAAATGGATTAATTATTAAAGATTTTCAAACAATAAAATCATATAAAATGACAATATTGTTTATGATAATATTATTAATGATAAGTGGATTTTTAAATAATGAAATATTTACGTTCTTACCTATTACTATACCGTTATGTTTTGAAATGTTGGGAATAAGTAGTTTTAATTATGATAATTTAGCAAATGCAGATAAATATTTACTTACATTTCCTATTGATAAAAAAGATATTGTGAAAGCAAGATATATCTATATTTTAATTTTTACATTATTAGGTTCATTACTAGGATTTATTTTTACTTTTTTAGTTCATGGAATTAATACATCAAATTTTCTTGATAAAGAATTTTTAAATAATATATTAGCAATTATAATTGGTAGTTTAATATCTATGATTTTTTTACAAGCGTTTCAAATACCTATTATGTATAAATTCGGTGCGGAAAAGGGAAGAATTATACAATTAATTACAATAGTGGCTTTGATGATAGGTGTATCTTTGATTGTTACTAGTTTAATGAATATTTTTAATGTTTCATTAGATAATTTTGTAATCATGCTAAAAGATTATTTGATTGCAATACTTGGAATTATAGTACTAATATTTTATATATTATCATTTATTATTTCTTGTAAAATTTATGAAAAGAAAGAAATTTAAAATATCTGAGCAAGTGAAAAATATTTTCAATCACTTGCTTTTTTTATATATTATAATTAGATGGAAAATAAATTGATAAATACTTGCTTTTGTTATATAATTGGTTTAAATATGTAATTTTGGAAAGGAAAAAAGAAAATGATTAATCAATTTTCAAGGACAGAATTATTAATAGGAAAAAATAAAATAAAAAAATTACAAAATTCAAAAGTTGCGGTATTTGGAATAGGAGGAGTGGGATCATTTGTTGTTGAAGGATTAGTAAGAGCAGGAGTATGTAATTTTATATTAGTTGATGATGATAAAGTAACTCTTACTAACTTAAATAGACAGATAATAGCAACCCATAAAACTTTAGGAAAACCAAAAGTAGAAGTTGCTAAAGAAAGAATTTTAGAAATTAATCCAAATGCAAAAGTTAAAATATATCAAGAATTTTTTATGCCAAATAGTGAGGAAATTTTAGATAATACTATTAATTATATAGTAGATTCAGTAGATACAGTAACAGCTAAAATAGAATTGGTCGTAAGAGCTAAAAGATTAAATATACCAATTATATCTTGCATGGGTACAGGAAATAAATTAGATCCAACTAAATTTGAAGTAACAGATATTTATAAAACAAGTATATGTCCTTTAGCTAAAGTTATGAGAAAAGAATTGAAAGCAAGAGGAATAAAAGAACTTAAAGTTATTTATTCAAAAGAGGAACCAATTAAAATAGATGATAAAAATTATAAAACAGAATGCATTGGTTCAGAAGAAACAAAAAGACAAGTTCCAGGAAGCATATCATTTGTTCCATCAGTAGCTGGTTTGATTGTAGCAGGTGAAGTAATAAAAGATATAATATCAGTGAGTTAAATTGTAAATATGAAAAATAAATAGTAATTAGTGGGAGAAGATGGAAATGATAGAATCAAAAGGATGGAATTGGAAAATTGTTAAAGATGACAAAGAAAGAATATGGAAAAATCCAAGTATTGAATCGTATTATTTATTAAATAGATGGAAGTCACAAAATAAAAAATTTTTTCTTGATTTAGGTTGTGGTTTAGGTAGACATTCTATTCAATTTGGAAAAAATGGATTTAATGTTAGTTGTTTTGATATTAGTCAAGAAGCTATTAACAGAACTAAAGAATGGGCAGAAAAAGAAAATTTAGAGTTTGACTATAAAATTGGAGATATGCTTAAACTACCATATAATAATGAGCAATTTGATTGTATTTATTGTAGAAATGTAATTTCTCATACAGATACGGAAGGAATAAAACAAATAATAAAAGAACTAGACAGAGTATTAAAACATGATGGAGAATGTTATTTAACATTGGGTTCAAAGGATTCATGGGGATTTAAACAAGAAAATTGGCCTTTAATTGATGAAAATACAAGATTAAGAATGGAAGAAGGACCAGAATATAAAACACCTCATTTTTATGCTGATTATAATTTAACAAAAGAACTATTTAGTAATTTTAAAATAATTGATATATATCAAAAGATTGGTTATTATGAAAAAGAGAATATTACAACTGAATCATATCACTATCATATTCTAATTCAAAAATATTAAATTATGAATTGTAAAATAACTTTAATTCTCTAATTTTGTCTAGTAAAAAAAACGAAACTCGCTTTTTATGGGGTGTTAATTCTTTAACTTTTTTGCTATTCTTAAAATGAAAGGAGAAAAAATATGGATACTATTAAAATTGGAAAATTTATAGCAGAAAAAAGGAAAGAAAAGAAATTAACACAAGAAAATTTATCAGAAAAGTTAGGAGTAACATCAAAAACAATTTCGAGATGGGAAAATGGAAATTATATGCCTGATATTTCGCTACTTAAACCATTAAGTGAAGAATTAGGGGTAACATTAAACGATTTACTGAGTGGAGAAGAGGTAGACAAAGAACATTATCAAGAAAAGTTAGAAGAAAATATCATTAGTACAATAGATTATACAAATAAAGAAGTAAATCAAAAAAATAAATTACTTATAGAAATTCTAATATTTTTTGGACTTGGAATTATTTTTACAGCATTTACAATATTTCCATCAGAAAGTAGCTGGGGTTCAATATATTCTATATTGGGACTAATTATATCTTTAATAGGTTTTGCAAAACTTAATAAGAAAAAATCATATATAAAAAGATTATTTTTTAATTTTGGATATTTTGCACTAGGACTTATAATATTATTAGGAATAGATTATGCAAATGTAACGATAAATAAAGTAGCACCAAGATTTTCTTATTTAATAGAAACGAATGATGTTATGATTATTTATAAAGCACCACTTTGCAATGTTTATAGAATAAATAGAAATACAAAAAATGAATATTATATAGTTGATACAAAAAAATCTTATACAGAAAAAACTGTACCTATAAGTCCATTTAACAGAGATGAAGCGGGAATTGAAAATATTATAAAATTCAAAAATAAATATATTGGTGATAATAGCAATGACAGTCATTTAATAGATAGTTTGCCACTTTCAGAGTATGGATATGTATTTGAAATTGATTCAAAAAATTTAGGATTAACTATTGACTATCATATTACAGATTGGTATATAAATGAAAATCAATATTTGGAAAAATGTTTATTATATAATACAGTATCAATATTTTCTTTAATTGATAATGTTCAAGATATTACTTTTAATTTTAGTGGCAATTCTTATAAAGTAAATAGGAATCAAATTGAAAATTTATATCCTAATTATTATGATATAATTAGCAATGAAATAAATAAAGAAAATTTTAATAAATATTTAGAAAATAAAATGAATGATGATGAATTTATAAAAAATATTTTTGATAAAATATTTATTAAATAAATTAAGTTATATAAGTAATGACATAATTTCCAAAAATAGGGGGAACTTAAACTTAATAAATATTTTCAAATACAAAGAAAAATAATTTAATTACAATAATTAGATTAGGGGGTCTAAATGGAAAAACAATTATATGAAAAATATAAAGAAATCGCAAAATTTAACAAATCAAAAATATTAAAAACCTTTGAAACTACGAGTAGTGGAAAGAAAAGTAGTGAAGCAGAATATTTGTTAGATAAAAATGGATTAAATGTCTATATAAAAGA
>CANQMY010000012.1 GCA_947625075.1 uncultured Clostridia bacterium | reverse complement strand
AGCCATGCTCCACGAAGTGGCATAACTGTTGATGTAAATAATTTTTTTCCTGTTTTTGTGTCTAAAACTTCAGCATAATAACAACTTGGAGAACGAACTAACTGACTAACTACAACTCTTTCAGCACCATTTATTATAAATGTACCTGTATCAGTCATTATTGGAAAATCTCCAAGATATATCTCTTGTTCTTTAATTTCTCCTGTTTCCCTATTAAATAATCTTACTTTAACATGTAATTTTGTTGAGTAAGTTGCATCTCTTTCTTTAGCTTCTTCTACCGTATACTTAGTTTTTTCATCCATGTGATAGTCTAAAAATTCAAGTACTAAATTGTCTGAATAATCAACTATTGGAGAAACTTCTTTTAATACTTCTCCTAAACCTTCTTCAATAAACCAATTATATGAGTCTTTTTGAACTTTAATTAAATTTGGCATTTCAATAAAATCACCAATTTTTGAAAAAGATTTACGAGTAGTTTTTCCACGTTTTACGTCTTTTACTTCTACCAAAGCAATAACCTCCTTAATTTTATATATTTTAAGCAGATTTTAGGCGTATATTATTTTCATAAAAAGTCCTTCTTATCATATATCATTTTTATAAAATCTTAAATATACTGCTTATTTTTTAAGACTTTATAAAAACTTTATATGTAATTCCTCTTTTTATAAAATTTACATAAATAAAATTATAAAGGGCAAAAAAAGGTAAACCGATTTAAAAATCGATTTTACCTTTTTCCTTAAACTTTAATTATTTCACGATTATCGAATTTATCATCTATTAGCCCTCTAGATTTTTATTCGTACAATATATACTAAACTTGATTATACTAAATAATTTAAAGCTTGTCAATGGATTTTTATTAAATTTTATAGTTTTTTAATCTATTGTTGTACTTGTTCTCCCTGTACCTAAAACATCTTCTTGAAGTGATCTCCATGTATTGCATCCAATTATTCCGTCAACTGCTAAACCTTCCTTTGTTTGATAATTTTTTACTGCATTTTGAGTTTTTATTCCAAATATTCCATCTAGTCCACCAGTGTCATATCCTAATGTATTTAAATCATCTTGAGCAATCATTACATAAGCTCCTCTTGAACCATATCTAATTAATGGATATCCTCCTGTTGAACATGCTGGATTTCCGCCTTCTTTTATCAAAGTGTACCCATGTTGGTGTAAGCGATTTTGGTTCTACATAAGACCATACACCTGAATTTACTGCACTATTATATAATTTATTTCTTTGTTCATCTGTTAGTGTTTGCCCTACATCAAATGCGAGTCCTGCATAATGCTGTGAAAATGTGCCATGTCCTCCTTCCCAAGGTCTTTTAAACGCAAATCCGACAGGTATTTGATTTCCATAAATATATCTTTGACTATTCCATGCTAGCATTGCTCTTTTTTCTGTCCAAAGTAGATTACTTTTACTTGAACCTCTGAATTCTCTCACAGTTAAAGTTCTATTAGTTATATAAGGCATTGCTTCTTGTTCTCCTCTGTAATATGTTTCCATACGATTTGAGTCATTATTATATACTTTTATTTTTGCCATAAACTTTCCTCCATTATATTATTAATTTATGCATTTTTATTTAATTTTGCTATTTATTTTGAATAATTTTTATTTTTTAGAAAACAATAGTTATATATGATTTTTAGAAAGGATCTTTATTATGACAAATTTAAATCAAATTGAATTACAAAATTTAAGACATTTTATTTTATCTTCTAATACAGCTAATATTAAGTATACAGCATATAGTAATGCTGCTGTTGATCCTCAAATTAAGCAACTTTTTACTAAAGCAACTCAAGATAGTTTAAATACTAAAGAAACTTTAATAACTTTTTTGAATAATTAATTATTATGGAGGACTTATATGGACGAAAAAACAATGGTAAATGATATGTTAGAGGAAATAAAAGAAAAACTTGCTTGTTATCAAAGAGCTATTTGCGAAACTGAGAATATCGAATTAAGACAAACTTTAAAACAACTTCGTGATAATATGGAAAGTTTCCAATATGAACTTTTTAAAGCATCTAGTTCAAAAGGATATTATTCTTCTGTTCTTCCTGCAACAGAAAAAGATTTACAAAAGGTACGAAAAGAATTAGAAAATTTATAAAAAGATACATGAAAATTATTTTCATGTATCTTTTTATTTATTCTAATTTATCATTATCAGATTTTTCTTGTTCTATTTTTACTTCTTCTTTTTCATTAAGTTTTTCAACAATAAAATCCTCGATTACAAGTTTAATTAATGTTATTATTGGTACTGCAATGAACATTCCAATTACTCCAAAATATGCACCACCAATTGTTACTGCAAATATTACTAATAAAGGACTTATTTTTAATCTTGAGCTTGTTATTCTTGGATTTATGATATTAGCATCTATTTGTTGTAAAATAATAACTACAATCGCCATTATCAATGCTTGTTTCCATCCTCCAGTAAGAAGTGTAATAATAATTGCTATTGCTACTCCTATTATAGCTCCAAAGTATGGTATTAAATTTGAAATTCCTATAAATACTCCTAATAATAAAGAATATTTTACTCCAATTATAGACATAGCAATACTTGATATTGCGGCAACTATAAAAGCATCTATAACCTGACTTGATATAAATTTTACAAATATTTGATTTCCAGATGAAAAATATTTATTAAATTTATAATAACCATTCCTATTCATTGTTGATTTTGCAAATTTATTAATAAACTCAACTATTGATTCTCTTTGAGCTAATATATATATTGAACAAATAACTGCAATGAATATATTTACAATAGATTTAACTGCTCCAAATGCAGAATCAATGTATGTTTTTATTTTATCAGGTGTAAACATTTCTTCAAAATTTATTTTTTGTATGTATTCAACTACTGGTTTTAATATATTAGTCTGAATCCTTGGAGCAATATCGAAAGTTAATTCATCAGTACTTATTGCATTATAGTAATTTTGAATGTTACTTACTAAATCAGTTATGCTGTTTATTAATATAGGCATAATAAACTTTATAATAAGTGCTATCCCCATTAATGAAAGAGTATAAATTAGCATTATACTTATTCCTCTTGTATGTTTAAGCTTTGTTTTACTTTTTAAATATTTTTCTATTTTAGCCGATGGCACGTACAAAACATATGCAATAATAATTCCTATTACAAATGGCATAAGTATATAAAACAGATTAGCAATCCATTTTCCAATTCCTGAAAAATTATCTAAGAATTTGTATACTATAATTAAAATTATTCCTATTGAGACCCAATATATCCATTTCTTAGTTCCCATTACCTTTTCTTTTTTCATAAATTTTCTCCTTTTTTATAAGTTTATATCTAATTCTACTGGACAATGATCACTTCCTAATATATCTTGATGAATTTTTGCATCTATTATTTTATTTTTTATTCTATCTGATACTATAAAATAATCAATTCTCCATCCAATATTTTTTTCTCTTGCATTAAACATATAAGACCACCATGTATAGTAGTTTTCTTTATCAGGGTATTTATACCTAAAAGAATCTACAAAATTATTATTTAATAAAAGAGTCATTTTTTCTCTTTCTTCATCCGTAAATCCTGCGTTATTATGATTGCTTGAAGGATTTTTTAAATCTATTTCAGAATGTGCTACATTTAAATCTCCGCAATATATAACTGGTTTTGTTTTATCTAATTTAATTAAATATTCTCTAATTTTATCTTCCCATTGCATTCTAAAATCTAGTCTTTCTAATTTTCTTTTAGAATTTGGTGTATAACAATTAACTAAATAAAATTTTTCATATTCACAAGTTATTATTCTTCCTTCATTATCTTCTCCATAAGTTATAGCTATTGGTTTTAGTTTTGAAAAAGTTGCTGTTCCAGAATAACCCTTTTTTTCTGCACTATTCCAATAATTATATTCTCTTAAATTTTTCATATTCTCATCTATTTGTTCTTTTTGTATTTTTGTTTCTTGTAAGCAAAATATATCAGCATCTACCTCTCTAAAGAAGTCATAAAATCCTTTATTTATTGCTGCTCTAATACCATTTACATTCCATGAAATAATTTTCATTACTTCTCCTAACTTAATTTATAAATATGCATAAATTATACAATAAAAAACCTGAATGTCAATAATTTTGACATTCAAGTTTCTTAGCTTTTAATTGTTTACTTTTTACATTGGACTAAAATACCAGTTTCCACCTATATTAACGCTTCCAGATGTTTGATATCCTCTAAATGATAAATAGTTATGATTTCTTTTACCATTTAATGCATCTAAAACTGCTTGCTTTACAAAACTAGCATAATTTCCATTTAGTCTTCTTTTCCAATTATTATCTATTGAATAACAAAATTGACCTTTTGCTTTATATTGAGTAAGTGGATCTGATCCTCTACTTTTCCATTTACTGCTTTGAGTTCTGTTGCATGCTGTTGTGATAACTGCTAAGGCACCTTCGTAACTTGATCCGCACTCTTGTGCTGTTATAGCACATAGTAGGTCTAAATCTGATTCTGAATAAGTCCATTTTCCAGTTCCAACATATACTGCACTACTTCTTGATGTAATAGTCATTGTTCTAACTTCAACAATTTTATCAATTGGTTCTTTAATTATAGTAGAAGACACTTCTGTTCTTTCTATTTCTTCACCATTTTGGTATTTTACTCTATATACTACTTCTTTTAACCCATTTACTCCTATTTGTGCAACTTTATTTTGTGTTTGACTATTTCCGTTAGAAACATCTTTTGTAATTGTTTTAAATGGTATTTCTTCTTGTATTGTAATAACTTTTTCAACTATGGATGTATAACTCTGTAAAATTTCTTCTGCTGAAAAATATGTTTCTTCTGCTAACTTAACTTCTTTACCTTTAGTGATTGTTATTGTTTTATTATCTGATAACTCAGAATCAAGTTCTGGAGTAACATTTTCATCTTCTAATATTATAATATGGTTTTCAGCTAATATATCAGATACTTTCTTATTAATAGTCATTACATTCATTTCATATCCACTTGAAAGTATAATTTTAACTGAAACTAATTTTTCGTTTGAAGCTATGACACCAACCATTCCCATTAACATGAATAAAATTACTAATATTACTAATATTCTTTTTAATGGTAACATTGATTTTTCAGGCTTCATTTGATTACTTGTTCGTTTTCGCATAAAACCTCCTAACTTAAAGTAATACAATACTAATTATAACATTTTTTATATTATGTGTCAAATTTTTGTTTGCATTTTATGTTAACACAGAAATGTTTTATTTTTATATTTTTTTGATTATTGACCCTTTTATTTAGAGTTATACATATGTTACAGATTTAATATATAATAAACTTGTCCAAAATTTTACAAAAATATTTTTTTCATTACTAAAATATATTCAGGAATTTTGATTTTATGTTTACATTTTTTCATTTTTATATATGTAATTTTACCTTTTATTTTTTCATATTTTTATATTTTCTTTATATACTTTTCATAGAGGTGTTTTACTTGATTAATTTTATAAAGAAATATAGAAAAAATTTTTTCTTGTCTATATTTATTATTTTGATTTTAATTATATTTTTAATAAATTACTATTTTATTAGTATTGAAACATCTGTATCTTTAAATATTCCTTATATTTGGAGTGATTCTATTAGTGTAAAAAAAGATTATATTAAATGGATAGATTTTAATGTTAACCTTGAAGCTTTAAATGCAACATACAAATTAGATGTTGAATCTTATGAAAGTAACTTTCATTATAATTGGATTGAACTCCTAGCTTTACTTGCTTGCAAGTATGGTAATAACTTTGATAAATTTAGTCAAAAGGATTTAGATTCTCTTGCTAAACAAATTAAAGAAAACGGTAGTATTTCTGAAACTGCAAAGAATATGAAATATTATGATTACTATTATGAAGCATATTCTGCTATCCTTTGTGAATTTTTAGGAGTTCGTGATGATGAAACTTACGGGTTAAAAGCTTTTTTACCTATTGCTAAAAATTATTCTTTTTCTCATTATAAAGATTTCGGTACATCAAGATCTTACGGTTTTTCAAGAACACATTTAGGTAATGATTTAATGGGAAGTATAGGAACTCCTATAATTGCTGTAGAATCCGGTACTGTTTTTCATCTTGGTTGGAATCAATATGGTGGTTGGAGAATTGGCATTAGAAGTTTTGATGGTCAAAGATATTATTACTACGCACATTTAAGAAAGAATCATCCGTACGTACCAAATTTAGAAGAAGGAATGAGTATAAATGCCGGAGATGTTATAGGGTACCTAGGCATGACTGGATATAGTATTAAAGAAAATGTTAATAATATAAATGTTCCACATTTGCATTTTGGTATGCAAGTTATTTTTGATGAATCTCAAGTTGACACAAGCAAAGAAATATGGATTGATGTTTATAATATTATTGAATTTTTAAAGAAAAATCAGTCTAGTGTATATATGAGTAATAAAGAAACAAAAGATTATTCGAGAACAAAGTAAATAAAAATACTTGCCATAAATGGCAAGTATTTTTATTTTATATTAAATATATTTTTTGCATTTTCATAAGTTGATTTGGCTATTACTTCAATACTTGTTTTTCTTAAATCCGCTATTTTTTGTGCAGTATATTTTATATTTCTAGGGTCATTTCTTGTTCCTCTTACTGGTTCTGGAGATAAATATGGACTATCTGTTTCTATAAGTAATTTATTTAAAGGAATTAAGTTTGCTATTTCTTCTGCATTTTTTGAATTTTTAAATGTAATTGGTCCAGCTATAGAAATTAAAAAACCTAATTTAAGACCTTCTTTTATTAATTCTCTATTAAATGGACAGCAATGAAATATTCCTTTTTTGTTCACTGGGTTTTCTTTTAAAATTTCTATACAATCCATCACTGCATCTCTTACATGAATTACTATAGGTAAATCAAATTCGTTTGCTATATTTATCTGCTTAATAAATGCTTGTTTTTGTATTTCTTTATCTGTATCGTAATGATAGTCTAATCCAATTTCTCCAACCGCAACTATTTTTGAATTATTATTTAATTCCTTTTCTAATATTTCGCTTATTTTATCCACATCTTTTTCCCATGTTGTGTACAAATCATTTGGCGAAATTCCTACTGTTGAATATATATAATCATATTTTTTTGAAAGTTCTATTGCATTAATTGATCCTTCTAAGCTATATCCACAACTTACAAATTTAGTAATACCTGAATTATAAATTTCAGGTATTACTTTTTCTCTATCATTATTAAATTTTTCATCATCTAAATGTGCATGTGAGTCAAAAAATTCCAATATTTTTCTCCTATTAAAATTTATTCTTCCATTGCAACTGCCACATTAGCAATTGCATAATCTTTCAAATGAGATAAACTTATATCTATATCTTTGCATTTTATGTTTACATCTATGAAATTCACATAAGGTCTTCCATTATCATCGTTTAATGTTTCAACATTTTTCCATGATAGTGAGTATTTATTTTTTAAGTATTTTGATATTGCTTTAAATACCGCTTCTTTTGCTGCAAACCTTGCAGCATAATGCTGATATTTGCTTTCTTTTTTATTTTCACAATACTCTATTTCTTTATCTGTAAAAACAGTTCTTAAAAATTGTTTATTATTTTTTATTGCTTCTTCTATTCTATTTACCTCTATTATGTCTGTACCTACTGTAATTTTCATTTAAATTTTCCTCTCAAGAAATGTTATTTATGCAATCCAATTTCCTAAATTTATTATTCCTATAATTATTAATATTACTAATAAAATTAATATAAATCTTTTATATATTAGGTTTTCATTTAGCTTATTATTTTTATATAATAAATCAAATTGATTTTCTACTGAAATATATAATTTTTCAAGATCAAGCTTTTCTTTTTGGTCACTACAGTATTTATCTTTATCTGTTTCTTGTACAGCATATAATTTTTGCGTAAAATTAACAAACTCATCTCTTGCTTTATCAAATAAATCCGGATTTTGCAATTCATTATTTAATTTATTTAAATATATTAGTTTATATAATTCAAGTATATATGCATATTTGTGTTCTTCTTTATTATCACTTAATTCATATACATCCGTTGATCTTAAGTTTATTGCTTCCATCTCTTTTAGCTTTTCAAATTTGGTTATTCTTTTTAAAAGCTTGTCATCTTCTGTTACCGCAAAACAAACTCCAGTATTAAAACATATTACAGTATTTTCATCTTTTTCAAATATATTACATGCATATCTACTACATATTGCTGCTTTTAAATCATTTTTTATTTTATTATATTCACTAATTTCGTCTTTTAAATGAAATGACCAAAATAAATATTCTCTAATACATGGTAAAAAATAATTATATATTTTTTCATCTTTGTTTTTATCAAATACTTTTAGTTTAAACTTATCTTCTAGTAGTAATTCGTAATATCCTGCCATTCTTTTTTCATCTATTAGAAAAGGATATATTCTCTTCTTTTCCATCTTTTGTATTCTCCTTTATTTTTTTATTCCATTATATCAGTATAGTAATTTGCATTTATATCAGGTGCTAAATGCCACTTATTTATGAAACTTATAATTGTATTTTGACTAAAGTTATATTTAGGTTCTACAACAACTTTTCCAGTTGAGTCAATTGCTCCCCATTTTCCGTCTTTCTTTACTGCAGCATATCCATAATCATTTTGTTCTGTTGCATCATCATATATATAATTTACAACAACAACTCCATTTGAATTAACAAATCCGTATTTATCATTAGATTTTGATAAATACAATGTATTTGCTGATAAAACATCTTTAATATCTTTTTCTTCTAATTTAAAATTATAATATTTATAATCTCCATCTTTTCTTACTTTAATGTAACCTAACTTAGTGTTAATTTCTGATATTATTCCTGAGGTTTTAATTTTAAATGTTGTATCTAAAATATCCGTTTCTCCATCTAATTTTTCTGCTTCAATAAATCCTTCATTTATATATGATATATAGTTATAATTAAATTCAACTAATACATTTTTATTTATATCAATTATTCCATATTTTCCATCTTTTTTTGCTATATAATTTCCGTTAAATGTATATTTTAAATCATCATAATCTTTTTCTATAATAGTATCTCCTTCTGCTGAAATTACTCCATATTTATTGTTTTCTTTTATTATAAGATTACTATTATCAATACTTACTGCTTCTGTGAATTTATTTGTTAGCTTAGTTTCTCCTTTTGCTGTAACTAATTTTACGTCTTCATTTTCTTTTACAACATACATGTCACTTCCAAATATGTTCATTATTTGTGAATATTTACATTCTAAAATTTGCTTTTTATTGTAATTTATTAAACCATATTTTCCATTTTCATCTTTTACTATATAACCATCCTCATATTTATTTGTTAATGGTGATATCTCAGTATATAAATTTTCGATAATTATACTTCCACTATTATCGATTAATCCTTTTTTTCCATCTTTTTCAGTTACAAAACTTCTACTTACATTTTTTAATGGATATATTGATGTATATTCTGGTGCTATTAGCTCTTTACCATTTAAATTAATTAAACCATACTTTCCATCTTTTTGAACTTTTAATACATTTGTATCATAAAAAAGCATTCCATTTTCATCTATATTTTGCATTGCTTCTACTTGATCATAAGATGTAAATAGTCTATTTCCTTTTTCATCAATTGCAAATGAGTTATATGTTCCATTTTCCATATCAACATTTTCTTGACAAATAAATATAGCTTTTGTAGAATCTGGGATTACTATCATGTTATTATATTTAGCATCTATTATAGTGTCACCTTTTGAATTTATAACTCCCCATTTTTCATTAGTATATACCGTTATATATGAGTTAGCTACATTTTTTCCTACTGGTACATCTACTTTTGGAAGTCTGCACATTAGTACAATTATCATTATTAATACTATTAGTACAAGACCTACTGCAACTACTTTTTTCATATTAAGTTTAGGTTCTCCATCATATCTTTTTCCCTTACCCATAATTTTAACTTAGTATAAAAATGATATACTATATTCTCCTTGTATAATATATTTAGGTTTTTTTATATGGTTTAACCTATAAACCTTTTATATTATGTATTGTATTTAAAATCAATTATAATATATCAAGTTTTTGCTTTTTTTTCAATAGCTAATATAAATTTTTATTTTTTGTTTATAAGAAAAAACTTGATTTAAATATTACAATTATATTAAATTTTTTATCTTTGCCTTTTATTTTTCGACATATTATGATAAAACTAATATAAATTAAAAGTGGAGGCTTTATTTATGAATTTTAAAACATGCATAAGATGTGGTTGTTTCTTTTCTTCAGAAAGTCCAGTATGTCCTAATTGCCAGACCAAAGATGAAATAGATAAAAATTCAATAAGAAGATATCTTTTAAATAATGATGTTCCTGAAAATGCTGAGAGTTTATCCTTTTATTCTGGAGTATCATTAAAGACAATAAATAGATTTTTGGAAACAAAAGAATTTTCTTCTTTAAAGGATTCATTTAAAAATATTAATTTATAAAAAGCAATTATAGTAACTTTTAAGTTCTACAATTGCTTTTTTAATTTACTTTTTATATTTAATTTTCATATATCCTACTTCGTTTATACGCATTTCTTTTATTGTTTTTAAAACATCATTGCTTTCAACACATGTTATATGTCCGCCATTTGTATATTCATGATAAGGTGCTTCTATTTTTATTTTTTTATTTTCATCAATTTCATCTGATAATTCAAATGATTTAGAATACATTTTTTTATCTGTAACACCTTTTATTTTTCCAAAAATTACTCTATCAAATTCTGCAAAATCTTTTGCAATTTTCTCACTATAGTCTCCTGCTAATATAAAATTTAAGTTATATTTTTTTGAATATTCGTCTACTTTTTCTCTCATTTTAGAAATGATTTTTAAACCTAATTCTTGTGAACTTTTACTTTCCTCATGATTTTTTCCAGTAAGAACAATTAAACATTCATTTAATCCAATAAAAGAAATTTTCATGCTTCCTTGTTTTAGTATTTTTTTAACTTTATCTTCTCTTTTTAGCTTTTCTGAATCAATCCAAACATATTCTGTCATTAAAAATGGAAAATTTGCAACTTTTTTATTTCCTTGTATTTCAAGTTTTTCTAGTAGTTGATCTTTTACTAATTCCATTTTTTCTTCTAATTCTTGAAAAAAATTATCAATACTATCTTTATGTTTTAGTGCTATCCTTGGAAGATTTATAACTGTTGAAGAAAGTACTCCTCTTCCTGATGATAATCTTTTATCTTCATCGACTATATTATCTATTACTCTTGAACCATTTTGCAAATAAGCTACTTCTGTATCAAAATCTCCTTCTTTATAAAACTGACTATTAAATTGTGCATCTAAATTTGAAAATGTTATTTTTTTATTTTTTTCAACTAATTTACATGCCTGAACTAATAAATCATAATTCGGACTCATTTCTTCATAATTAATTCCGCTTTTTATTTTAAATACTACAATAGGAGAAATTGCCTCTTTATTTTCTCCAACCCCTTCTTCTACTGCTAGTAAAAAGTTTTTTGTAACCATCCTTCCTTCAGCTGATATATCTGTTCCAAGATTTATAGTTGTTAAAGTTGAACTACAAATACTATTTAAATTATGAATAAGTGCTTCCATTGCTTGATATGTAAGTTTATTTGTTTTTTCTAGTGCTTTGTTATACACTATTCTAAACATTCTTTTTAATTCTTCTGCCCCTCTTGTAAATTTATAAAATTCTTCTATATTAAAATCTATTGTGTTTATTTTTTCTATTTCTCTTTCAATTCCGTTTATGGCAATAAATTTATCATAGTCTGTATATTCTAAAATATCATATACAGTTTGTTTAAATTCTTTTTTAAAAGTCTTTAAAACACCTGGAGCCATATAATAGTCGAATGCTGGAATTCCTTGTTCTCCACTTTGATCTTTTTGATTTTCTGAAAGTGCAATTATTGAAAGCATAGCATAAGATAATATGCTTTGAGGTTCTCTCATAGAACTATTTTCTGTTGAAAATCCACCTGCAAATAGTTTTTCTAAATTTATTTGTGAACTTTCTGTAGTTCCCATAGGATAGAACTCTAGATTATTTATATAAATATCTCCATTTTCATGCTCATTTGAAAATTTATTCTTCATTAAATATGAAGTTGTAAATTCACCTGATACTGTAATTCCGTATGCCTCAACAGTTTTCAATGCATTTTTTGCATCATCAACAGTTTCTACACTTTCTTTAGTATTTAACCCAAGTTTCTCTAATGCTTTTAAAAACTTATGCTTTCTCTTTTCCTCGAAAAACATTTCTCTTGATTGGGTTCTTTTTTCTCTATACTCTGAAAAGGATTCATACACATCTTTATATCCAGAATCCTTTAATTTTTGTTCAATCAAATCTTGTATTTCTTCTATTTTTATTTTATCTTTTTTACTTTCTACTATTGTTTCAATAACTTTATTATAGACTTTATTTACATCGTCTTCATTATATTTTCCTTCAATACTATCAAATCCTTTTTTTATTGCTATTGCTATTTTGGTTCCATCAAAGGCAACTTTTTTTCCATCTCTCTTTACAACAATAATGTTTATTAAATTTTCTTCCATTTTAACTCCTTTTAAAATGTAATATGTTTTTATTGTATTTTTATAATATTTTTTTCTAGTATTTCTTTTGTCTTTTTTTCATCATCTGAATATATATATGCTATTATTTCTCCTTCTTTTACATTGCTTCCTACCTTTTTGCAAAATACAAATCCAACTTTAGGATTTATATTATCTTCTTTTTTTATTCTTCCTGCACCTAAATAGCACGATAATTTTCCAATTGTAAGAGCATTAATTTCTGTAATTTTTCCTTCTTTTTCTGCAAGTATTGGAGTTATATATTTTGCTTTTTCAAATTTATCTGTATTTTCAATATATGTAATATCTCCTCCTTGACTTTTTACTAGTTCTAATAACTTCTCATATGCTTTTCCATTTTTTATATTTTCTATAATTAAATGTTTTCCTTCTTCTATATTAGATACTTTTCCTGCTAAAATAAGCATATTTGCTCCCAATTCTTCTATAATTTTTTTTACATCTTCCGGCATATACTTATTTTTCAAAATATCAACTACCTCTATAACTTCTAGCAAATTTCCTACAGCATATCCAACTGGTTCATCCATTGAAGTTATAATACATACTGTTTTTCTATTTAGTTTTTCTCCTATTGATGTCATTATTCTTGCTAATTCTTCTGCCTCTTCTCTTGTTTTCATAAATGCGCCGCTTCCGCATGTTACATCTATTACTATTTTATTTGCACCTGATGCTATTTTTTTACTCATAATACTTGAGGCAATAAGCGGTATGCTGTCTGTGCATGCTATTGCATCTCTTAAAGCATATATTTTTTTATCTGCTGGCGCTATATTTAAAGTCTGTCCCATTAAACTAATTCCAATTTTCTTTACGTTTTCTTTAAATTTTTCTATAGAAATTGAAGTATCATATCCTGGAATTGACTCTAATTTATCTATTGTTCCTCCAGTAAAACCTAGTCCTCTTCCAGACATTTTCGCAACAGGAATACCTAAAGAAGCAATTATTGGCATTAAAACTAAAGTTATCTTATCTCCAACTCCTCCTGTACTGTGTTTATCTACTACATTGCCTAATTCTGATAAATCTAATGTTTCTCCTGAATATGCCATAGCAAAAGTTAGATCTGCTATTTCCCTTTCTGTCATTCCATTGATATAAATTGCCATAATTAGCGCTGATGCTTGATAATCAGTAATTATATTTTCTGTATAACCCTTAATAAAAAATTCAATCTCTTCTTTTGTTAATTCTAATTTATCTCTTTTTTTACTTATAATATCTATAATATTCATTACTTTATCCTCTCTATTGTTATTATTTTTATTTTATGCTATAATAATTTTATTAAAATTTAGGAGGTATATCTATGAAGAATGCACGGAAGACTTTTTCATTAATAATTGGAGGTATTGTAAGTTTGTTTGCAATAATGACCCTCCTTTTTGCTGTTTTACTGCATTTCTTGCACATGGAAGACATGTACTTAGATAACGAGTCTTATTTTGATTTATAAGAATAAGACAAGAATTACACTGGGCAACCAGTGTTTTTCTTTATATAAAATTTTTAGTAAAACTTTTTCTATGAATTGGACAAATTCCATAATCTTTTATTGCTTGTATATGTTTTGCTGTTCCATATCCTTTATGTTGTATAAAACCATATTGTGGATATACTTCATCCCATTCTTTCATAATTCTATCCCTAGTAACTTTTGCAATTATTGATGCACATGATATAGAATAGCAAGTTGCATCTCCTTTTATTATAGATTGATAAGGTATATTATAAGTATCTATTTCTCTAAGAGCATCTGTAATTACAATTTCAGGTTTTTTAGATAATTTTTCTATAACTTCTCCAAGTGCAATATGTAGTCCCTTTTTGGTTGCATTTAATATATTCATTTCATCTATATCTTTTTCTGAAACTATACCTACTCCCCAAGCAAGAGCTTCTTCAGTTATTTTATCATATAAAATTTCTCTTCTTTTTTCTGTTACTTTTTTTGAATCATTTACCCATTCTATTTCTGATTCTGGTTTCATTACCACTGCACCTACTACAACAGGTCCAGCAAGTGGCCCTCTTCCTGCTTCATCAATTCCACAAATTAAGTTATATCCTTCATTATAAAGATTTTGTTCATATTTTTTTAAATTATCTAATCTTTCTTTTTCTTTATCTTTCATATTTTTTCCATTTTCTATAAATTATTTTTCTTCTTAACTTATTTCTGATAATTTGTACTTTCCTTCATATCCTTTTGTTATAATAACCTCATTAGCATCATAATTTATTAAATAATATGAATTTTCTTCATTTTCTATATCTAAATTAAGTTGTTTTAAGTTTTCATTATTTAAACAATAGTATTTTTCATATTGGTCTTCTGCTATAACATTTTTGCTTTTGAAATCATTTATAATTGCATCATCATTCATGTCTGAAATTTTTGTACCTAAATACATATCAGTATTTTTTTGTTTTATAGAATCTTGTTTTAATCTACTACATGCCCCTTGAATTAATAACATATTTGACCTAATTTCATCATTTTTCTCATGATTAATATTATTTTTTATAAAAAATACTCCTCCTGTTATTATAGTAGAAATTATAATTATAATAAATATAATTCCTATTATTCCTAATCCATTTTCACTTTTCATTTTTTTCCTCTCTTTTTCTATGCCTTTTCAAATTATTGATTATATATGTTATATATATAATATTTCGACATAATATTCAAGTCTTTATATAATTTTAATAAATTTTTAAATGTAACTAAAATGTAACAGCTTTTTCACATTTCTTTCACAAAACTAGAGTATATTATATATTGAAAATCAAATTGAAAGGACTTTAATTTTATGAATGAAAACAAAAATTTTGTTGAGGTAAATTCTCAAGAGAAAGATTTTAAATTATCAAGAAAGGAAAAAAATCGCTATAGCTTTGGAAAAAATGTTATAATACCTTTTTTTAGTGGTATTTTAGGTACAGGTATTGTTTTAGGAGTATGTTTTAATGTTCCTTCTGTAAAAAATGATTTGTTAGGTATAAAAGAACCTATTGATAATAACTCTAGTTCTAGTATAGATTACAATAATATAAATACTGACTTAGTTTCATTATCAAACTTTTCTGATACAGGTGTATATGTC
>CANQMY010000011.1 GCA_947625075.1 uncultured Clostridia bacterium | reverse complement strand
CTATATATTCATCAACTAAAGCTTTAGGAGTAAGTCCTGAAGCAATAAAATCTGAAGTTGGAACATTTGGAATACCTGAATCAGGAACAAAATTTGTAAGAGGAATGCTTAAAGATACAAAACCAACTACTTTTGAAGAATTAATAAGAATTTCAGGATTATCACATGGTACTGATGTGTGGCTTGGAAATGCGCAAGAGATTATTAATAATGGAATTGCACCATTAAATGAAACAATATGTACTCGTGATGATATTATGTTGTACTTAATAAAACAAGGCCTTAAACCTAACACAGCATTTAAAATAATGGAGTTAGTTCGTAAAGGAAAAGTAGCAAAAGAACCAGAAAAGTGGGCAGGATATAAGCAATCTATGGAAGAATGTAATGTTCCTGAATGGTATATTGATTCATGTAATAAAATAAAATATCTATTTCCAAAAGCACATGCTGCTGCTTATGTTACAAATGCATTTAGAATAGCATGGTTTAAAGTACATATTCCAAAGGCTTATTATACAGCATATTTTACAATAAGAGCAGATGCTTTTGATAGTGATATAATGTGCCATGGACAAGAAAAAGTAAAAAATAAAATGAAGGAGATTGAACTTTTAGGAAATGGTGCTACACAAAAGGATACAGCAATGTATGAAACTTTAGAAATTGTAAATGAAATGTATGAAAGAAAATTAAACTTTTTACCTATAGATCTTTATAAATCAGAAGCAACAAAATTTAAAATGGAAGATGAAGGAATTAGACCACCACTTAATAGTATTCCTGGATTTGGATCAGTTGCAGCAATTGGTGTAGATGAAGCAAGAAAACAAGGTGAATTTATGTCGATAGATGATTTAAAATTAAGAGCAAAACTTGGAACAAGTGGAATTGAAATGTTAAAAGAAGCGGGATGTTTGAAAGGAATGAATCAAAGTAATCAAATAAGTTTATTTGCTTAAATATTTTGAAATAAATAGAAAGGAAAAAATTTAAAATGACAAATTTTATTGTAGGATATGTAATTTGCATTAATATAATTTCATACTTATTTATATGGATAAATATTAGAACAGATTATATTAAAATAGATCAAAAATGGATAGATACAATATATTTAGTATTTTCTATATTAGGAGGATTTGTAGGAATTATTGTTGCCTCTGAGATGTTTAATTATAGAAGAAAAGAAAAAATATTTAAAAGATGGATTCCTTTGGTTATTTTTATTGAAGCATGTATTATATTATATATAATTTATAAAATAAGAGCATAAAATATTTTATTTATTAAAAAAGAGCTACAATATGATTTGTAGCTTTTTTTTAATTTGTAATTTAAGAAGTCGAATTGTGTCGAACTTTGTCATACGATTTTTCTTGACATAATGCATATTTGAATTTATAATATTTTCCAGAATTAATAATTCAAAAGTAAAGTTTTATTCTAGAAAAATCTTTATATACAAAATTAAAATTCTAATATTATTTTTTCTAAATTATTATTTCAGTAAATTAATTTTTTAATTTATTTAAAATTCTTAAGAAATTTTCAAAATTATTTCCCTAAAAATTAAGTAAGAATAAATAAAAAACTATAGGGAGTTTTGTATTTATTAGTAAAGGAGTAGAATGATTAAACAAAAATTATTAAAGACAGGATTAGCACTAAGTGCTACATTGTCATTATTTAACGTATTTATGCCAAAGATAAATTATGCAGCAGTAAAATGTAATTCAATAAGTGAATCAGATGTTAAATATGTAGATGCTACTTTAGCAGATATAAATGGTGATATTTATAATGCACAAATGAGAGGACTTTCATGGGAGGATTATAGTAAAAAAACAGTGTATGAAAAAGCTAGCATAGATGAAAAATTATTATTATTTGGCTCTTGTTATGGAATTATATTAGGAGGAATACAAAATGGATATATTTCAGCAGATGTTAGAAATGAAAGTTCAGGAGTAGTTCAAGGATTAGTAAATAAAAAGCTAGAAAATGGAAACTTAAAATTATCAAGCAAATATAATAATGGAAATACATTATTTCCAACTAGCGGACAAACAGGAACTAATAAAATATATAATGAAATATTAAAAAATTGGAAATTTCCTTTTAAAAAGCAAGCAAATGGATATTATATGTTTGATAGTGATAAGTATCATGTAACTAGAGATTATGGATCTAAAACATTTAAATTACATGAAGGAGAGAGAGCAGGATTCTTTCCTTTTAATAACTGTCAAGATGATACAATTGCAAATGAAGAAATAAGAAATTTGTATTTTACAGCAAAGTTTGAAATACCTTTTTACATGACAACTGATGGTAAAGTTAAAAATTCATCTACTGGAAAATATGAAGATATGGTATTTAATTTTTCAGGTGATGATGATGTATGGGTATTTGTTGATGATACTTTAGTACTTGACTTAGGAGGAGTACATATCAAACAAACAGGCAATATAAATTTTGCTAAAAATCAAGTTTACTATTCAGCTATATATAATGAATCAAATAATTCAGAAACAAAAGGAGTATATAAAACAGCATTTTCGTCAGGTAAACTTTCTCAAGGAAAACATACTTTAAAGATATTTTATATGGAAAGAGCAGGAGGAGCTTCTAATTTACTAGCATCATTTAATCTTCAAAGTTCAGGTGTAGAAACAAAATATATGGAAAAATATACAAACAAGCAACTTGATTCAGTTATAAAAACAGGTGCTATAGGAGAAAAAATAGAATTAGAAGAGAAAAATTTTGATGATAAAGTACTTGTAGAAAGACCAACAGAAAAAGAAGCTACATTAAAAGAAAATCTACAAACGTTTTACTTTTGGTATAAAAGCAAATATAATCTAAATGTAGATTATTTAGATGTATTTGATGGTACAAAGGTTGCACAGTCGGAATCAAGTAAGGTGTGTGAAGATGAAAAATATACTACAAATTCTAAAAATGTAACAGGTTATACTTTAGTGGAAGTACCTAAAAATGCAAATGGCATAATGCCTCATGAAGATGTAAGCGTTAAATATTACTATAAGTATACAGATGCTAAAGCAACAATTAATTACATAGATAAAACTACAGGAAAAATTTTACAAACTGTTAAGAAAATTGGAACAGAAGGAGATAAAATACCACTTGAAGAAAAAAGCTTTGATAATTATGTATTAGTAGAAAAACCAAATGAAGAATATAAATATACTAAAAAAGAACAAATAATTAATTATTACTATAAACAAAAAGGAAAAGTTACAGTAAATTATTTAGATAAAACCACAAAGGAAAAGCTAGGAGAAGAAATATTAGAAGGAATAGAAGGTGATGTTGTAAACTCTAGAAAAAAGAATTTTGATGGTTATGTATTTTTTGCAGGTCCAGATACAGAAAAGCATACAATTACTAGAGATAAACAAGAAGTAAATTATTATTATATAAAACAAAGTAAAATAACAGTACACTATGTTGATAAAGATACTAAAGAGGATTTAGAAAAGAAACAAGATACAGTAATAGAAGGTACAATATATGAAACAGAAGAAAAAGAATTTGAAGATTATAAATTAGTAGAAAAACCAGAATCTGAAGATGTACTTATTGGCAGAAGTGACGTAGAAGTATATTATTATTATCAAAAACTTAAATTTAATTTAAAAGTTGAAATGAATTTGAAGCAAGGAAAAATTAATGAAAAATATTATGAATTAAAAAATAAAACTGGAAAAATAGAAACAGAAATAAAAGATGCAAATGCTAATTCATCAAGTAAAATTTATTATACAATTAAAGTTACAAATGATCAAGAAAAGATTGGATCAGGAATTCTTGTAGACTATATTCCAGAAGGATATGTTGCATATCAAAATGAAAATGCTAATTGGACTATAAGTGCAGATAGAATTTATTTAGATGTAAATGATTTAAAACCAGGTGAAATTAGAGAATTTGAATTAATTTTAACTAAAAAAGAAGGATTAGATGTATGTGGTACTGTTTCTAATAAAGTTAAAATTGAATCAAAAGATGGTCTTGAAGAAACTACTTTAAAAGATAATGAAGATAAAAATGATGTGGTTATAATGCCAAGAACAGGAAAAAATAAAATTATCTTAGGAGTAACTTTTGCAGTAATTATTGCTTCAATAGTTGTAATTATTAAATTAAGAAATATATTAAAATAAAATTATTAAAAAATATACTATAAAAATATTACAGTTTGCAAAAAAATGCAAACTGTAGTATTATTATGTAATAGATGAGAAACATATATTAATTTTTAAAATAGGAGATAAAAATGTTTTTAATAGTAGGATTAGGAAATCCAGAACCACAATATAGTAAAACAAGACATAATATGGGATTTGATGTAGTTAATTTATTAGCTAAAAAAAATAATATAGAATTTAATAAAAAAGACTTTCAAGGAATATATGGAGTTGGAGAAATAGCAAAGCAAAAAGTAATATTGTTAAAACCTCAAACATTCATGAA
This sequence comes from uncultured Clostridia bacterium, assembly GCA_947625075.1. GTDB lineage: Bacteria > Bacillota > Clostridia > TANB77 > CAG-508 > CAG-793. Next base: position 12,274 of record CANQMY010000011.1, on the reverse strand, counting down.
TGAAAGTGGAAAATCCATAATTGAAGTTAAAAATTATTTTAAAATAGAAAATAGTAAATTAATTGTAATATATGATGATATTGATATAGGTGTTGGAGAACTTAAAATTAGAAAAAAAGGTGGAGCTGGCACACATAATGGAATGAAATCAGTAATAGAAAATTTAGAAACTACAGAATTTCCACATATAAGAATTGGAACAGGAATGCCTGTATTTAAAGAATTATTAATTTCACATGTTTTAGAAAAATTAACAGATGAAGAATATGAAAAATTATTACCAGCTATAGAAAAAGCAGCTTTAAGTGTAGAAGAAATAATAAAAAATGGAATAGATATAGCTATGAATAAATTTAATAGTAAAGATGAATAAATTTTATAATATAGAAAGAAAATTGAATGGATAAAACTAGAATTGAAATAAAAAAAGATGAAAATAAAATAAAAATTTTTATTTACCAAGATAATATCCTTACTGAATACTATACTGAAGATATTAATAAACAGAGGTTAGAAGGAAATATTTATCTTGGTATTGTTAAAGATGTTGTAAAAGGAATGCAAGCTGCATTTATAGATATTGGAGAAGAAAAGAATGCATTAATTCATATTAAAGATGTATTACCAAAAGAAAGTAGTACCACAGGAAATATGTATTTAGATATAGAAAAACATCAAATACAAAAACTACTTAAAACTGGGGATAAAATACTAGTTCAAATAAAAAGAGACTGTGATGAAAAAAAGGGATCAAGAGTTACTAAAGATATAAAACTAACTGGAAAGTATATAGTTTTAATGCCATTTTCTGAATTTATAACTACTTCTACAAAAATTGATGATGAAAGTGAAAAAGAAAGGCTGATTAAGCTTGCAAAAAAATATATTCCAAAAGGGTTTGGTGCAATAATAAGAACATCATCAAATAAAATAAATGAAGAAAAAATTAAAGAAGACATAGAAAAATTAACAAAAGAATGGAAAAATATTTTAAATAAAACAAAAGAAAATGGTCCAATTAAATTATATAATAATAATGGATTAATTGGTAAATTAATTACTGATTTTAAACCTAGAGGACTAGAGATTTTTGTTGATTCTAATGAAATAAAAAAATATATATTAGAAAATATAAACGAAGATGTTTATATTGGAATAAAAGAAATTAAAGATGTTTCTGAGGATATGCCTAGAAAGATATGGCTTAAATGTGGAGGTTTTATAACAATAGATAAATGTGAAGCATTAACAGCTATTGATGTAAATTCAGGAAAGTTTACTGGAAATAATGAACTAGAAGATACAGTTTTAAAAGTTAATATGGAAGCTACGAAAGAAATTGCAAAACAGATTAGACTAAGAGATATTGGTGGAATAATAATTATAGATTATATTGATATGGAAAAAGAAAAAGATAGAAAAGCTATAAGAGATGCTATGATGTCAGAAATAAAAAATGATAGGTCAAAAGTTCAAGTATTAGAATTTACTAAATTGGGACTATTAGAAATAACAAGAAAACATATTTTAGGAAGATAAATATAAGGAGAAATAAATAATGGATGTAAATAAATATTTATCAAATTTTTATAAACAAGCAAAAAATCCAACATTAGATGCAATGAAATATTTTATGAAAGAATTTAATTTTCCAGAGAAAAAATTAAAATTTATACATATAGCAGGGACAAATGGAAAAGGCAGTTGCGCAGAAATGATGACAAATATATTAGTAAAATCGGGATATAAAGTTGGAAAGTTTATAAGTCCCCATCTTGTTAGATTTAATGAAAGAATTAGTATAAATAACATAGAAATATCAGATAGAGAAATTGAAGAATTAATAAATAAAATTGATCCAAAAATAAAAAAGTATAATAATTCTAATGATACAAAAGTAACATTATTTGAATTAGAAACGACGATGGCCATTTTATATTTTTATGAACAAAATTGTGATTTTGTTGTTTTTGAAGTTGGATTAGGTGGAATGTATGATTGTACTAATATAGTTAATCCAATGGTATCAGTTATAACAAGTGTTGGATATGACCATATGAATATTTTAGGAAGTACTTTAGAAGAAATAGCAATACAAAAAGCAGGTATCATAAAAGAAAATTCAGATACTGTTTGTGTAGAACAAGATGAAAAAGAAGTTAATGAAGTAATAAAAAGAACTTGTATAGAAAAAAATAATACCTTACATTTTATAGAAAAGAAATTTATTGCGAATTATTCTTATGATATAAATATGCAAAAATTTGATTATAAAAACTATAAAAATATATTAGTTAATTTAAAAGGCAAAAAACAAATATATAATGCTAGTATTTGTATAGAATGTGCTGATATACTTAGAAAAAAATCATATATAATTAAAGATGAAATATTAAGAGAGGCACTAAAAACGGTAATACATAAAGGAAGATTTGAAAGCATAAGTAAGTTACCTTTAATTATTTATGATGGAGCACATAATAAACCAGCAATTGAAAATTTTATAAATACAGTAAATATGTATTATAAGGAAAGTAAAAAAGTATATATTATATCAATTTTAAAAAGAAAAGATTATAATTCTATGCTTAAAGATCTCTTAAAAGATGAAAATGCAGTATTTATATTTACAGACGGAAACGATTTAGAAAAATATACTTCAAAAGAAGAATTATTAAGTATAGCTAAAAAATATACATTCAATAAAAATATATTTGCATATAGTTTAGAAGAAGCAATTAATATAGTAAATGAAAACTATAAAGATAGAGTTACTTTTATTGTTGGAAGTTTCTATATATATGGAACAGTAATTGATATCATAAATAAAAAATAAATTAACAATATAATTAAAGTATAAAAAAGCTCTTAAGTACTTGAATTATTAAAAAAATATGATATAATAGAAAGGCGTTTAAGAGAAAAAGAAAGGTAAGGAAAATAAAAATGAGCGTAAAACAAGAAAAAACAGAAAATAAAAATGAAGTAAAATTAACATTTACAGTAGAATCAAATAAATTTGATGAATCTATAATGAATGTTTTTAAACAAAGTGCAAAATATTTTAACATTCCAGGATTTAGAAAAGGAAAGGCACCATACAAAATTGTAGAAAGATTTTATGGAGCAAAAATTTTCTATGAAGATGCTTTTAATGATTTAGTACCTAAAGTATTTGAAGAAGAAATGAAAAATAATAATATAGATGCAGTTAGTAAGCCTAAAATTGATATAGTACAAATGGAAAAAGGTAAGGATTTAATCTTTACTGCTATAGTTGCAACTAGACCAGAAGTAAAATTGGGAAAATATAAGGGAATTGAACTTAAAAATCCTGAATATAAAGTAACTGAAAAAGATATTGAACATGAACTAGACCATATGGCAGAGCATAATGCTAGGATGGTTTCAGTAGAGAATAGAAGTGTAAAAAAGGATGATATAGTTACAATTGACTTTGAAGGATTTGTTGATAAAGTTCCATTTGAAGGAGGAAAAGCAGAAGGCCAACAATTAACAATTGGAAGCAATACCTTTATTCCAGGATTTGAAGAACAATTAATAGGAATGAATGCAGGTGAGGAAAAAGATATTAATGTAACTTTTCCAAAAGATTATTACTCAAAAGACTTAGCAGGAAAAGATGCAGTATTTCATATTAAGTTGCATGAAATAAAACAAAAAGAACTTCCAAAAATAGATGATGAATTTGCAAAAGATGTTAGTGAATTTGAAACAATAGCTGAACTTAAAAAGAGTATAAAAGAAAAAATGGAACATGAAAATGAGCATAAAGCAAAACATGAAATGGAAGATAGTGCAGTAGAAACAGTTTGCAACAATACGAAAATAGATATTCCTGATGGAATGATTGAATTAGAAATAGATAATATGATAGATAATATAAGTCAAAGATTAGAATACCAAGGATTAAATATGGAAAGATATTTAAAAATGCTTGGAAAGACTGAATCAGACATTAGAAAAGAATTTAAACCTGAAGCAGAAAAGAATGTAAAATCAAGTTTAGTTCTTAGACAAATTGTTAAAGATGAAAAAATAAAAGCAGATGAAAAATATGTTAAAGATAAATTAGAAGAAATGGCAAAACAATATAATAAGAAAATAGAAGAATTAGAAAAAAATGAGCAAGTAAAAACATATTTAGAAGAATCTTCTCAAACAGAACAAGCTATAAAATTAATTATAGATAATGCTAAAATAAAATAATTAATAAAAATAAAATTTAAGTTTAAAATAAAAAAAGTTGGGAATAATCGAAATGGTATTCCTAATTTTTTTATAAAAGATGTTGATATATTAAAAAAAAAAATATATAATAAAATATATTATATTGCTATATACATTGTTTTTTATATTAAACTAATAAAAGACTTGCAAGAAAATGTTAAATGTGCAATATAATAAAAATATTAAGAACGAATAATAAGAAAGGATGATAAAATGAAAGAATTAGATGATAGTTTAGTACCTTATGTAATAGAACAAACTTCAAAAGGAGAGAGATCTTTTGATATATTTTCGAGACTTTTAAAAGATAGAATAATATTTTTAAGTGAGGATGTTAATCCAACATCAGCAAGTTTAGTAATTGCACAATTATTATTTTTGGAATCTGAGGATCCAGATAAGGAAATTTCTTTATATATTAATTCACCTGGAGGATCTGTTACAGATGGTCTTGGAATAATAGATACAATTAATTACATTAAATGCCCAGTAACAACTATTTGTATTGGAATGGCAGCAAGTATGGGAGCTCTTCTTTTAACTTCAGGAACAAAAGGAAGAAGGTTTGCAACTCCAAATGCTGAAATATTAATACATCAACCTTTAATTAGTGGTCAAGGTGGAGGTATTTCAGGACAAACAACTGAAATTAAAATACAAGCTGACCAAATGTTAAAAACCAGAGAAAGAATTAATAGAATAATAAGTGAGACAACTGGAAAACCTATAGAACAAGTTGAAAAAGATACAGAAAGAGATCATTATTTAACAGCACAAGAAGCTTTAGAATATGGTCTTATAGATGGTATAATGGATAAAAGAAAATAAATTTAATTTTTTATAATTATGTTGTAAGCATAAGAATAAAGGCAAAAAGGAGATATAAATGGCAAAAAATGAAAGAAAATTGAGATGCTCTTTTTGTGGAAAGACGCAAGATACTGTAAAAAAATTAATTGCAGGACCTATGGGAGTTTTTATTTGTGATGAATGTATAAAAGTTTGTGAAAATATACTTGAAAGTGATCATTATGAAGAGGAAGAAGAAACTTATACATTAGCTGAAGATATAAAACTTCCTACACCTGAAGAAATAAAAAAAGTATTGGACGAATATGTAATAGGTCAAGATGAAGCAAAAAAAACATTATCAGTAGCAGTTTATAATCATTATAAAAGAATTGAAAATGAAGATGATGATAATGATGTAGAGATTCAAAAAAGTAATGTTTTACTTTTAGGACCAACTGGTTGTGGAAAAACATATTTAGCTCAAACATTAGCAAAAATATTAGAAGTTCCATTTGCAATAGCAGATGCAACTACTTTAACAGAAGCTGGGTATGTAGGAGAAGATGTTGAGAATATACTTTTAAAATTAATACAAGCTGCTGACTATAATATTGAAAAAGCAGAAAAAGGAATTGTTTATATTGATGAAATAGATAAAATTTCTAGAAAATCTGAAAATCCATCAATTACAAGAGATGTAAGTGGGGAAGGTGTACAACAAGCATTACTTAAGATTATAGAAGGAACTGTAGCATCTGTACCACCACAGGGAGGAAGAAAACATCCACATCAAGAATTTTTACAAATAAATACCTCTAATATTTTATTTATTTGTGGAGGAGCCTTTGAAGGTCTAGAAAAAATAATAGGAGATAGAATAGGAAAAAAATCAATTGGTTTTGGAGCTAATATTCAAACATCAGAAGAAATAGATAAATATAGAGTATTTGAACAACTATTACCACAAGATTTACTTAAATTTGGATTAATTCCAGAATTTATAGGAAGACTTCCAATAATAGCAACATTAAGAGAGTTAGATAAAAATGCGTTAATAGAAATAATGACAAAACCAAAAAATGCTTTAGTAAAACAATATAAAAAATTATTTGATATTGATGGAGTAGAATTAGAATTTAGTGATGAAGCATTAGATGCAATTGTTGATAAAGCAATAGAAAGAAAAACGGGAGCTAGAGGTCTTCGTTCAATCATGGAAGAAACAATGAGAGATATAATGTATGAAATTCCATCTAACAATAAAATTACAAAATGTGTAATAAATAAAGAAACGGTATTAGATAAACAAAAACCAGAAATAGTTATAAATGAAAACAAACAAGAAAAAAAGAAAAAGAAAGCAACTAAAGAAATAAATAATGAAGAAATTGCATAAAAAAGAAAACTAGATAAATTTTATAAAGGTTAAAACTTAATAAAAATTAACACATTTAAAATATAACATAATGAAAGAATTAAATCAAGTTTGTAAAAATAAAAAACATTATAAAAATTATAAATAAAAAAAAGAATAAATCTTATATAAAGCTTAATACAAGTGGATTATAAGATTTATTCTTTTTTTATTAAGTTTTAACATTAATAAAAATTAACATAATAAAAATGGGAGAAAAACTTATGAAAAAAGTAATAAAAAATAATATGTTAAAGAAGGAATGTGGAATAACATTAGTAGCATTGGTAGTAACAATAATAATACTATTGATATTAGCAGGAGTGACATTAAATATAGCATTATCAGAAAATGGAATATTTGAAAAAGCAAAAGAAGCAGTAGAAAAGTATAAAAAGGCAGAAGAAGACGAGAAAAATGTATTAGATAATTTAGCAGAACAATTGAAGGATATAAACATAGATTACAATGATTACGTGGGGTGCTATGTAGAAGGATATAATCTAGAAAAAAAGACATTTACAGTAACATCAGCTACATCTGGGGTAACAAGTGATAAAGATACAAATGGGAATACAATTTCAGATAATATAGCTGTAAATGGAGATCAAACATTTGAAACAGAAACAGATATGAAGTGGAGAATATGGGATTATGATGGAACAACAATAAGATTAATATCAGAAAAACCAACAAATACATTATTATCATTAAAAGGAGCAAATGGATATAATAATGAAGTATGGGCATTAAATGAAATATGTAGAAAATGTTATGGGCAAGATATAAACGGTGTAAGTGTACTTAATTTAAAGAGAAGTGACATACTAAATGTTTCAACATATGATATAACCAATTATAGTCATGATGATGATACTGATAAAGAAACTGCAAATGGAAAATATAAATATGGAAGTACAATAATCTGTTCTAATGAAAATATTTATTATCCAAATCTATGGAAAGAAAATGATAGGAATTGGAATTATAGAGTAGATAGTAATGGACAAATAACAGGGACAGATAAACTAGGATTAAAATTGGAATATGAAGGAAAAAATGAAAATGGATATAGTACAGGAAGTACTAATACAGAATTTAAACTATCAGTTTGTGCACATTCATATAAAAAGGATGAATTAAAAAATTCAATATATTATGAAATATTGTTTGAAAATATGGAAAAAGGAAGATATTTTTTAGCTGGACGATTTGTTAATATAATGAATGAAAAAGATGTAAGATTTGCTATAATGTTTGTTGATATAACTGATGATGGTAGTACTAATATTGGAGGAGGGACAATGTTTTTTATAAATAAAGGTGAACAATTGTTAAGTGGTAAACTTCGTCCTATAATATCAATAAATTTGAAAACAAGTGGATATGCTTTAGAAAAGAAGGAGAATTCTAACGGAAAGGTTAGTTTTGAATTAAAAAAGAAATTAGAAATGTAAATTATTTATATATCTTAAAATAAAATTTTTCAAATAAGGATTAAAAACTTTAATTAATTAGAAACATTAATAAAAATTAACATATTAAAAATATACCATAATGACTATATAAAATCAAGATAATAAAAATAAAAAAAGTATAAATAGATTTTAAAAAAATATAAAAATAAATCTTATATATAGCTTAATATAAGCGGATTATAGGATTTATTCTTTTTTTATTAAGGTTTCTAATTAATAAAATTAACATAATAAAAATGGGAGATAAACTTATGAAAAAAGTAGTAAAAAATAATATATTAAATAAGGAATGTGGAATAACATTAGTAGCATTGGTAGTAACAATAATAATACTATTGATATTAGCAGGAGTGACATTAAATATAGCATTATCAGAAAATGGAATATTTGAAAAAGCAAAAGAAGCAGTAGAAAAATACAAAGATTCGAGTGAAACAGAAGCATTAGGAATGTCTGTTATGAAATATACAATAAGTAGAGACGAAAAAGACAAAATAGGAGAAATATTAAAAGATAATTCAGTAGATAATCCAGATTGGACTGTAATAAAATTAAAGAATGAAAATAAACAATATGGAACAAATTATACATATGTAAAAGAGGGAACAGAAATAGAAGGATATGGAAAAGCAAAACATAATTGGGTAATAAATTATGAAACTGGAGAAATTATACAATTAGATGACTATATAAAAGTATCATCAGGAGAAGGAGTAGCAGTAACAGATAATTTGGAATTAAATATAAATCCAAAAAGTATGTCAAATTTAGATGCATTAGGTTCAGGAATAACATTTATAAGTGGAAGCGGAGAAGCATCTAAAGAAGAATATTTAAAAGGCTCTTATATAGAATTTGATGGAGTAGATGATTATTTAAAAATAGATAATGTTCATATAGATGATAATGGTGGATTTACATTTGAGATTTTTGGAAAAAGAATTGAAAAAAATAAAGAAATTATCCTTTTGAGTAAAACCAAATTTGAAGGTAAACAAATTGAATTGCAAAACACTAATTTTAGAAACGCGATTAATTTGAATAATTTTTATTCTTGTTGTATGGGAAATCATAAAGCTCGGAGGTTCATTTCAAAGACAAAGCGAGACAGCAGGACATTGGATAGACTTCAAAACTGAGAATTTGTTATTTAATGATGGAAATGATGATTTTTATATAACGGTAACGATAAACTTAGGGACAAATATGATAAATGTATATTATTCTACTGAACTTATCGGAGAAAATCAATGTAATAAAGACTATTTAGATAAAAAAACGATTTGTGATAAAAATATTCCATTCACTATAGGTATGTATGTAGGAGGTACAGATCCAATTACTTGGTATAGCAGTTTAAAATTATATGGATGCAGATTTTATGATAAAATTCTTAGTGATAATGAAATTAAACTTAATTATAATGCATCTAAAGATTTGTTAAATAATTAAAATTAATAAAAAGAGAGTTTAGATAAAAATGTCTAAACTCTTTTTAATGAAATGTATTATGCAACAAGCATTTTTAAGACAGAAAGCGATAATGGATGAAAAAGCAATAAGAAAAAAAGGATATAAAGATGGAATTGAATATGGCGAGAAAAAAGGAATAGAAGAAGAAAAAGAAATAAAAGAACTAATTACTAAATAATATTTATTAATTAGAAAACTTAATAAAAATAAATATATAAGAAATATAGCATAATAACTAAGTAAAATCAATATAGTAAAAAATAAAAAGTATTATAAATTTATAAAAAAATAAAAGACTAAATCTTACAAAAAGCTTAATATAAGCAAAACGTAAGATTTAGTCTTTTTTTATTAAGTTTTCTACTTAATAAAAATTAACATAATAGGAGGAAAATTAATGAAAGAACAAATGAAAATCTTAAAAGAACAAGGAATAACATTAGTAGCATTGGTAGTAACAATAATAATACTATTGATATTAGCAGGAGTGACATTAAATATAGCATTATCAGAAAATGGGATTTTTAACAAAACAAAACAAGCGGTTGAAAAATATGAAGAATCACAAAATAAAGAATTGAATGATATAGAAAAATTAAGTGATAAATTATCAGAAATAATGCAAGAAAAAATAAATATAAAGTTAAGTAAAGAAAATTTAATAATGGATAGAGAGGATAAAGAAGTATTAGTAGCAACAATAATGCCAGAAAAAGACGAGAATAAAAAGGTAAAATGGAAAAGTAGTAATGAAGATGTTGCTGAAGTATCAGAAGAAGGAGAAGTAACAGCAAAAACTGTTGGAAAAACAACAATAGAGGCATTTTTAGAAGATGATAATAAAACTAGTGCAATATGTAAAGTAACAGTAATAAACCCAACAATAGCAAAAAAAGCAAAATTTGGATCATATATAAAATATGAAGTACCTGAAAAAGAATTCACAATGACACCAGAACAAACAGGGCAAGATGAAAACCAAGAATATAATACATCAACGTATGAAGGACTATGGAGGGTATTATATAATGATGAAGAACATGGATTGCAAATAATAAGTGATGATATTGTAGGAAAACTTACGTTAGGCCATGTTGATTCAGATGGTAATCAGTATATAAGAAATGAAGAAGATGAGAAAAAAGCAAAAATTGCATATAACAAAATAGTAAGTACACTAAATACATTTTCAAGATACTATGTAAATCCTAAATATGCAATAAGTGGAAGAAGCGTAGGAAGTAACCCTATAACACCTGATGATAATGAAACAAAAACAGAAAAATTAATAAAAAGTGATTATCCAAAAGGTTCAGATAATTGGGATAGTGGTTGTATTTTATTTAATGATTATAATACTACAACAAAATATGATCGAGATTTAATGAGTAGTTTAAATAATGAAACTAATGCAGAAGATACTTTTTGGTTTGCTAGTAGACTTGGATATTGTAATGAATATGGAGCACGTTTTTCTACAGATTATGGTAAGAAAGATGGTTCTTTATACAGTTGTAATTTTTGGGCTATGGGTGATGGTGAATTAAATGGCATAATCTCTTCAAATCCTGGTGAATTTACTCATGGTGTAAAACCAGTTATAACAATAAATCCTAATGTGCAAACACAGAGCGGTAATGGAGAAGAAAGTACACCGTTTATTTTAGTAGATATGTGAAAAATCTAAATTTTTGTTATATATAAGGAGCTTTAAAATAATTACAGTAAAAATAAAATAAGCGTTCTTTACAAAATTGTAAGGAACGCTTCAACTAATTTCAATAAAATTTTTTAATATCAATATTAGCAATATAAAGTATAATCAATTTCCGGAAAAATTGGGTCTTTTTCTTCTATAGATTCTAAGAAAGTAAGTTTATCTTTAGAAAGTTTATTTTGTTCAATTAAATCTTTATCTTCATTAAGCCACATATAAAATTTAGTAAATCTTCCAATATGGTCCTTAATTCTTTTTTTAGCATAATCAACCATAGTTCCATTAGTAATTATAAATAACCAGTCACTACTTTGAGCTAAAACTAACTCTCTTGCACATTGATTCAAAATTCTTCGTTTAATAGAATCAGTTGGTTCATTAGGAAATTTATTAGCTAGTTCACACATTCTATCACCAGCTGTATGTAAATGCTTGTGAACATAATCATTAAGAGGATTAAGCCATACTTCGCTATAGCCTTTTGCACCCCAACTTGAACGACAAGGAGTAGAAATTTGCATGGTTGGAAATTTATCAATATATTCACTAGGAGTTATAAGTTCAAAATTACAATCATCATAATAAACTTTTTTAGCAAGCGTATATAAAAAGTCTGGACCTTCATACCACCAATGTCCATAAAGTTCGGCATCATAAGGACAAACAATGATAGGTGGATTTTCAGTATGTTGTGATAGATAATCAATTTGTTTACATCTACAATCAAAAAAATGTCCGGAATGTTTATTAATACTATCTTGTGCCCATTGAAGGTCATATATATCTTTATTTTCTGTTTTACCAGTAATTCTATGATACCTGATACCAGTAGAAACACGAGCACCATTAGATGCAATATAAGGCTTTATATAGTCATAAGGTGCATCATAACCAATGTCACGATAAAATTCTCTATAATTATAGTCTCCGGGATATCCATTTATAGAACTCCATACTTGTCTTGAAGATTCTAAATCTCTTCCGAAAGCAACTATTCCATCAGGAGAAACGATAGGTGCATAAGTTCCATAGATGGGAGTAGGGTCAGCATATAAAATACCATGAGTTTCAACCAATACATATTCAACGCCAAACTCTTTTAAATATTTATCAGCTTCTGGAACATATCCACATTCAGGAAGCCAGAAT
>CANQMY010000010.1 GCA_947625075.1 uncultured Clostridia bacterium | reverse complement strand
CCACTACCACTTGCTCCAACTATTGCAACTAGCTCTCCTTTTTCTACTGAAAAAGATATGTCGTCAACAGCTTTTACTTTGTTTTCTCCTTTTCCATAAGTTTTAACTAAGTTTTCCACTCTTAATATTTCCATATTGATTTTGTTCCTTTCTTTTTTATAATATACCATTTAAAAAAGTTTTTATTTAGGTTTTTATAATAATGGAAAACCTAAAAAACCATTTTTCGATTTACCAATTATAATATACTAAATATAAATGACAATAAAATGACATTTAAAAATATATATATAAATTAAAAAATAAACAAATAGAAAAGAGAAAATCGAATAGTCGATTTTCTCCTAAAAGTATGTTTTTTATTTTTATGTCAATTCTTTTTGTTAATTAATAATAGACTAATATCTCTTAAAATAAAGAACTAAAACTAAGATTTTTTATTCTATAAATTACTAAAAAAATAAAAACTTTAAAATTTACTTTTCAGTTTATTTTTTAAAGTTTTTATTTTTCTAAAAATTATAATTTAAATTTTAAACAGTTCTCCCAAAAGTTGTAAATAATAACAAGAATACTACTAGAAACAATAATATTTCTGTATTATTATTATCTCCTAAAATATTGTCTAAGAATCCGCCATTATTATCATTACAGCAATTACAACTCATACATATACCCCCCTTTTTTTAGCATTTATATGTAAAAACAAATAAGCATGCTTTTTTATATCATATAGTATGTTTTTTATTTGTTTTGTGTTACAATATTAGAAGTAAATAATAATTTTATTTGGAGGAGTATGAATGTCTAATAATACTATAGAATTACTTTCTCCTGCTCGGAGATTTTGAATGTTTAAAAGCTGCTGTCCAAAATGGTGCAGACAGTGTTTATCTTGGTGGAAATATTTTTAATGCAAGAGCAAGTGCAAAAAACTTTGATAAAGAAGAATTGAAACAAGCTATAAGATATGCTAAATTACGTAATGTAAAAGTAAATTTTACATTAAATACATTACTAAAAGATTCTGAAATTAATGATGCAATAAAATTAGTTAACTATGTATATTCTCTTGGTTGTGATGCTATATTAGTACAAGATTTAGGATTAGCTAAAATTTTAATCAAAAACTTTCCATGTATGGATATACATGCTAGTACTCAAATGACTGCTCACAATTTACAAGGAGTTTTAGAGCTTGAAAAACTAGGTTTTAAAAGAGTTGTTCTTTCTCGAGAACTTTCTATAAGAGATATTGAAAATATATGTAATAATACAAATGTTGAAATTGAAACTTTTATACATGGAGCTTTATGTATATCATACTCTGGTCAATGTCTATTCTCAAGTATGATAGGAGCACGTTCACGGAAATAGAGGTAAATGTGCTCAACCCTGTAGACTTCCATATAAACTTTTTTCAAGTGATAATAAAATTATTGATGAAGGTTATCTTTTAAGTCCAAGAGATTTATGTGGTTTAAAATATATTCCCGATTTAATTAAAATTGGCGTTAAATGTTTAAAAATTGAAGGTAGAATGAAAAATTTTGAATATGTTTCTACTGTTACAAGAATTTATAGAAAATACATTGACTTAGCTTTAAGTAAAAATCCATATATTATAGATGAAAATGATATAAAAGAACTTATGCAAGTTTTTAATAGAGGCGGTTTTTCTAGTGGAAATTTAGATAATGAACCTAATACATCTTATGTATATCCTGAAAAGCAAAATAATCAAGGTCTTTTATTAGGTCAAATTCAAAATTACAATTCTACTAAAGGACTAGTTACATTTAAAACTAAGGAAGAAATTTGTATTAATGATACTGTTTGCATTCAAAATGAAGATCATAAATACACTGTATCAGAGTTAATGATTAATAATCAAAATATAAAAAATGCAAATATTAATGATATTATAACTATTGGAAGAATTAAAGGAAAAATCTCTTATGGTGATAAAATCTATAAATTAACTGATTACAATAAAAATAAAGAAATTAATGAATTTATTAAAAAGGAAAATAAAAAAATTCCATTAACTGCTGTTGTTACTATAAAAAAAGGGTTACCTATTTCTTTAGATGTAACTTCAATGGATAAAGAAAATGGATCTTATTTTTCTATGTCTTCTAAAAAAGAAATCGATTTAATTCCTATTGAATCAATTACAAATCCAATTACATCACAAAGGATAAATGAACAAATTTTAAAAACAACTGATACTCCGTTTGAATTTAAAAATGTTAAAATTTTATTAGATGAAAATACATACATTCCTAAAATATCCGCCATTAATAAATTAAGACGTGATTGCTTAGAAGATTTAACAAATCAAGCGATTAAACGTTTTGAAAGAGAACCTAAAGATAAATTCACTCTTGAAAATGATAATTTGAATAAATCATCTAAATTAACGAGATTAACTCCTACTAATAAAATTTTATATAGCTTAGATTTAGAAAAAATTAATATTGAATATGATTATAAAGAGCTTTCAAATATTGATAGAATATATGTTCCTATAAAATATTTTATTAATAAAAAATATAGTGAAATTTTAAATATATTAAAAAATAAAGGTGATTTATATATTAAGTTTCCAACTATTCTCAGAGATAATTACAAAAATATTACCTTTAATTCATTAGATGATTTTATAAAAAATTACAATATTAAAGGAATTGTAATAAATAATATTTCTGGCATTGATTATGCTAATAAATATAAAGACTTAAATATTATAGCAAATTATTCATTAAATGTTTTCAATGTAAAAACAATTCAAACTTTAATGGAACTTGGTATTAATACTGTTACACTTTCTCCTGAGCTTGATAAAAAAACATTGCAACTTCTTACTAAAAACTCTCCTATTCCTACTGAATTTATGGTTTATGGTAGAGTTCCTCTAATGAATGCTGGATACTGTCTTTTAGGAAAATCTAATAGATGCTACCCAACTTGCGAAATGTTTTGTAAAGATGGTAACTATTATTTAAAAGATAGACTAGGTTATAATTTTATTATTGTTCCAGATAATATGCAAACAATTACTACTATATATAATAGTAAAATATTATCTATTAAGTATAACGATTTAGATATTGATTGTGCTAAAATAAGTATATTAGATGAAAGTATTAATGAAATTAACAATATTATTATGACTGTAAAAAATAAAAATAACTTTACAGGTAAAAACTTTACATATGGAAATTTAGATAAAAGAATATAATGTCAATGTGTCAATGGTTGTCAATGGGGACGGAGTTTTTTGACATAAATAAAAAAAAAGAGCAGAATTAAAAACTTATCTGCTCTCTTTTTTGGCCGTCCTACTTACTTTTTACTTTTTCGCAGGATTGGTTTCCTACGGTACAAGAGGTTTTACAGGCCGATTGGCAGGAAGTTTGGCATTCGCCACATCCTCCGTTCTTCATTGATTCTTTAAAACTTTTAGTCGTTAAGGTCTGGATATGCTTTTTCTTCATATCTCTCTTTTCTCCTTTCTTATTTAAAAAATCAATTTTAATTTCTGTACGAAATCTTATTTATTATAACATACAATTTAATTTTATTCAATGTATATCTAAATATAAAATATGTCAAAAAACTCCGTCCCCATTGACACCCCATTGACAAACGCATTGACACTATTAACAGCTGTTTAATTATTGGCTGATTGCTCAAAAGTATATGCTGCATTTAATATAGTTTCTTCATCAAAATGATTACCAATTAATTGCATTCCTATAGGCATATTATTACTATCTACACCACAAGGAATAGATATTCCTGGAAGACCAGCTATATTCACTGATACCGTACATATATCAGATAAGTACATTTCAAGCGGATTATCAGACTTTTCTCCCAATTTAAATGCTGTAGTTGGAGAAGTTGGAGTTAAAATTACATCATACTTTTCAAAAACTTTATTAAATTCATTTTTTACTAATGTTCTAACTTTTTGTGCTTTTTTATAATATGCATCATAATATCCAGAACTTAATACGTAAGTACCAAGTATAATTCTTCTCTTTACTTCATCACCAAATCCTTCACTTCTAGATTTTGTATAAATATCTTTTAAATTAGTATAATCTTTACTCCTATATCCATATCTTATTCCATCAAATCTTCCTAAATTTGAACTTGCTTCGGCACATGCTATAATATAATAAGTAGCAAGAGCGTAATTAGCTATATCTAATGATATTTCTTCAACTATTGCACCTAACTCTTTATATTTATTTATAGCAATTTCTAATGCTTTTTTTACTTCTGAATTTATACCATCTCCAAAAAATTCTTTAGGAACTGCAATTTTTAATCCAGTTACATTATTTTTTAAACATTTAGTGTAATCCTTTTTTTCAATATTTGCAGATGTACTATCTTTTACATCATATCCAGATATTACATTTAAAAGTATAGATGCATCTTGAACATCTTTTGTAAAGGTTCCAATTTGATCTAATGAAGATGCAAATGCAATAAGACCATACCTTGAAACAAGTCCATACGTTGGCTTTAGTCCAACAACTCCACAAAAAGAAGCTGGCTGACGAATACTTCCACCTGTATCACTTCCTAATGCCCAAGGAACCATGTTACTTGCAACAGCAGCTGCAGAACCTCCTGATGATCCACCTGGAACTCTACTTAAATCCACTGGATTTCTTGTTTTTTTATAATAAGATGTCTCAGTTGAACTTCCCATAGCAAATTCATCCATATTTGTTTTCCCTAAACATATTAAATTTCTATCATTTAATTTTTCTATAACTGTTGCATTATAAGGAGCAACAAAATTTTCTAACATTTTAGAAGCACAAGTTGTTTTAACATTTTTAATACATATATTATCTTTTATACCAATAGGAATACCAGCTAAAATGTCGTTTATTTCTCCACTATTTACTTTTTTTTCAATAATATCTGATTTTTTTAATGCTTCTTCTGTTGTTAAAGTTATAAATGCTTGTACATCATCTTCTTTTTCTTTTATTCTATTAATATAAGAGTTATTAATTTCACTTATAGTAATCTCTTTATTTTGTAATTTTTCTATTAATTCATGAACAGTTAATTTTACGATATCCATTCTATTATCCTCTCTTTAAATCATAAACATATGTTTTTTTATTGAACAACTCTTGGCACTTTAATCATATTTTCTTGTTTTTCTGGAAAATTATCTACTATTCCATTCATATCATCAAATACTTTTATATTATCTTTTCTAAAAACATTATAAGAATCTCTTTCTCCTATTGTTTCTTTTAAATCATCTATTGGAGCATTATTAACTATATTTGAAAAATTTAATATATCTTGCAAATTTAATAAATATTTATCAATCTCTTCATCTTTTATTTCAAGTTTTGCTAAATTTGCAATGTGTAATAACTCTTCTTTTTTTACTTCCATAGAGAATACATCCTTTCTTTTAAATTAACACTGTTATTATATAATGAATTAAAAATAAAATCAATTATATTTATTTACTCCTGCCATTATTTTCTTCATTTCTTCTTGTCTTTTTACTTTTTTGGTTGTAGTTTTTATTAATTCTTCATCAGTTAAAATCAAATTTTGTATATGTTTATATCTAGGAAGAGATTTATTTACTTCCTTTATTTGGTTCCAAATTATATCAAATAATTCATTTTCAGATTTATCGCTATATTTTTCTTTTGCTATTTCTTTATTATAAAATATCTTTACTGAAAGTTTAACATCATTTTTATCTATTGAGTCAGGCATTCCAAATACCATTGATTCCTCTACTAACTCTAATCTATTAATTAAAGTTTCTAACTCTTCTGGAAATACTTTTTTACCATTTTTTAATACTATTAAATTTTTATTTCTACCTGTAATATATAGTATTCCTTTATTATCAAAATACCCAAGATCTCCTGTATAAAACCATCCATCTTTTAAAACTTCTGATGTAAGTTCAGGCATTTCATAATATCCAAGCATTATATTAGGACCTTTTACAATTATTTCACCAATACCTTGACTATCTTTATTAGCTATTTTTATTTCATCATTTATCATTGGAACACCTACAGATCCCGGTTTCATTACTTTATCGTTCTCAGCAGCAATGACTGGTGCGGTCTCACTTAATCCATATCCTTGTACTGTTTTAATTCCTAAATCATTAAATCCTTTAGAAATTTTGCTGTCTGCTGGCGCACCTCCAGAAACTATAAATCTTAATTCTCCACCTAACGCATTTATAACTTGTTTAAATAAAATTCTTCTTATATCAATTTTAAATTTTAAAAGTATATTACTTATTCTAATCGCATATTTAATTAATTTTGTTTTTCCCTGTTTTTCTATTTCTTTCATAATTGTCTTATATATTGCTTCTATTAAAACAGGGACACCAACAAAAACAGTAATATGATACTCATTCAAATTTTGTTTTATGTATCTTAATCCATCTGGAAATACTGTTTTTACACCTGATGCTATCATCATAATCATGCAAGTTGATCCAAATATATGATGAAAAGGTAAAAATGCAATATTAGTATCTGTAGGTCTTATATCTTCAGCAACTTGTAATGCATATATGTTAGAAGCAATATTTTTTTGAGAAAGCATTACTGCTTTTGATTTGTCTGTTGTACCAGAAGTAAATAAAAGAATATTCATTGCATTTTCATCTATTTTATAATCTATATAATCTCTTTTTCCATCACTTAAATATTTTTGACCAGTTTGTAATAATTCTTCTATTGAATCAAAGCCGTCTTTTTTACTCATACATATATATTTTTTTAAATTCGTTTTTCCATTTTTTCTTACATTTTCTATTTTTTCAGTTAGTTTTTCATCAAAAACAATGCAATCAGCTTTACTTCTAACTAATGATGTTTCTAATTCTTCATATTCTAAGTCTTTATCAAGTGGTACTGAAACAATCCCTCCAAGTAGATTTGCTAGATGTGCTAAAACCCATTCATATCTATTTTTTCCTATAATAGCAATTCTTTTTGCTTTTAATTTCATTGAATAAAATGCTGTACCTAATTTATTAATATCTTCTAAAAGTCTTTTATAGGTCACATTTTCATATTCAATTTCATCACCATTTTTATGTTTTATAACAAAAGCAATTTGATCTCTAAAAACCTTCGCAGAATTATATATTATATCTTTTACATTGTTAAATTCTTTTGCTTCAAATACCTTTCTTAAATCCTTTTCTTTTACTTTTTTTAAAAAATTTGAAAAGTCAGTATTTTTTTCTTTTTTACTCATAACAAACTCCCTTATGTAAATTATAAATTAAAATTAATAATTTAATTTAAATTTATGTTATAAATATATCACATTTTAAAAATTAAATCTTTAGACTGATAAGTCAGTCTAAAGATTTAATATCAAAGTTACCTTTAAATTCATTAATCTAACAATGGATTTATTTCCTTTTCAATATTTTCTTTCATAATTTCACAACTATGATTAAATTTTTCTTGATCTTTTTTGTTCAATTTTAACTTTAATATATCTTTAACACCATTTCTATTTATAATTGCTGGAACACCAATATACATACCACTTTGATTATATTCACCTTCTTGATAAGTAGATATAGTTAAGATTGCATTTTCATCATTTAATATTGCTCTGATTAATCTATTAAGTGCCATTCCTATCCCATAATAAGTTGCTTTCTTTTTTTCAATAATCTCATATGCCGCATTCCACACTTTATTGTGAATTTTCTCCAAATCTTCCATTGGAAAATTATTTTCTTCCATTATGTCTATCATTTTTTTACAACCAATATAACAATGTTCCCAAGGAACTAATGAAGAATCTCCATGTTCACCTAAAATATATGCATGTACATTTTTACTAGAAACTTCTAAATATTCTGCAATCAAATATCTTAACCTGGCAGTATCAAGTACAGTTCCAGAACCAATTACTCTTGATTTTGATATACCAGAAGTTTTTAAAACAACATAACTCATTAAATCTACTGGATTTGTAGCAATAATAAATATTCCCTTAAATCCATTTTTCATAACATTGTAAGTTATATCTTTCATAATTTTTGTATTTTCTACAGCAAGCTCTAATCTTGATTGATTTGGTTTTTGGTTTAGACCTGCCGTTATTACAACAATATCAGCATTTTTGCATTCATTATAATCTCCTGCTTTTATATTCATTTTATGAGGTGAATAAGGTAATCCATCCGATAAGTCCATTTCTTCACCTATTGTTTTTTCTTTATTTATATCAATTAAAACTAATTCATCAACAGTTCCTTGATTTAGTAATGAATATGCTAGACTCGTTCCTACAAAACCAGCACCTACTATAACAACTTTTCGATTATTCTCCATAAAAATATCCTCCATACTCATATTATATCTAACTTTTAATATTTTATATCTTTTTTTTATAATTTACAATGAATTTTAATTTATATTTATATAAAAATAAGAGGAATTTCAAATAGAAATACCTCTTACTAGAATCTGTTTAATTTGTACGGTCTAAACGCACATTTATAAATGATTTTTCAACTATTAAATTTTATTTTAATAGCAATTATTATTTTAAACTCTTTTTTTATTTATGTCAATATATGTTAATATAATTGTACCAAATTGGAAAATTTGGTATATTTTTACTCTGTTCTTAAACTCTTTACAGGATCTTGTTTGCTTGCTATTCTTGCTGGGATTAATCCTGCAATTATTGTAAGGAATACACTTATCGCAACTAATATTGTTCCCCCAATAAGTGGAAGATGACTTAAGTTCGACACATTTGAAACTTGTTTTATTATAACATTAATTGGTAAATTTAATAATATTGTTATTCCTATACCAATAATTCCTGCAAATAAACCAATTATTAGAGTTTCAGCATTAAATACTCTTGAAACATCTCTTTTAGAAGCTCCAATAGACCTTAATATTCCAATTTCTTTTGTTCTTTCAAGTACAGAAATATAAGTTATAATTCCTATCATAATGCTTGATACTACAAGTGATATTGATACAAATCCAATAAGCACATAACTTATCATATCAACTATTCCAGTTACAGAATTCATTAGCATTCCAACTAAATCATTATAATTAATTACATTTTCTTCATTTCCATCTTGTCTTTGTTTTTCATTATAATCTGATATTAAATTTTTAATTTTTTCCTTTGATTCAAAGTCTTTAGGATATATATATATTGAAGTTGGTTTTTCTAATTCAACTGATCCTAATTCTTTTATAACACTGTCATAAGTTGCTTCTGATTGTTCTTTATATTGAGAAATTAAGTTTGCTAGTTCTTCTGCTGGAAGTGATTGTAAATACATTTTTTGTTCCATACTTAAATTATTTATATCGAATTTTTCTTTACTAAATTCTAATCCGGTAAATATATTTATATCTGGTTTTTCTTTTTGTTCTTTAACAATTTCAGAATCATTGATTTTTTGTATTACATATTCTTCTAATTCTTTATTATATAATATTCCACCCATCATGCTACTTGTTACAGTTGCATCCTCATTTGGTTTTAATATTCCTACTACTTTGATTTCTTCTGCATTATTAATTTTTTCTTTTAAATATTTATCATCATCTTTTTTATTAATCCAAATATTATTTACTTTTTCATAATAATCAGTATTTAATAATAATTTAAAAGATAAATTTAAAATTTCATCAAAACTATAACTTGTTTGTTGTGATTCAACTTCTTCACCATTATTTATTTTTTCATACATTTCTTTTAATTCATTTTGGTCTTTTAATCCTAAAGCATATAATGTAAAATCACTAATTCTATTATTTTCATCTACTAATACAACTACCTCGTTATAATTTTCTGGCATCTTTCCAGCAATTAATTTGTACATTTGATTATTAATTTCGTCATTATCAAACATCTTAGACCATACATCACTTGCAAAAAAGTTTGATTGCATTTCATTTGGTGCCATTCCTATGCTTTCTAGCACTGTATTTGGATTTACTTGTATAATTTCATTTTCTGTATCAGTTTTAAATAATTGAAGATGTAAATCATATTCATAGCTTATTGCTGTTGTATAATCTTTAATACTATTATCACTACTCTCAATATATTTTTTAAATAAGTCTAAATTATTTGTTTGTACCCTACTACTCATAAGGTGCATTGTATCTCCTATTGTATTATTTGAGTAAATTTTATTTTCTTCTTGATTTTTAATTGAATCTTCACTTAATTCTACTTCAGTTAAAGCAGTTCCTAAATCAATTGATGCATCTTCAATTGTAAGTGGATAAGATGTAAGTGTTTCTTCTTGAACTCTATTAATATATTCTTGTACTCCACTTGATAAAGAAAGTATTAGTGCAATTCCAATTATACCTATAGAACCTGCAAATGATGTTAATATTGTTCTCCCTTTTTTTGTCATTAAATTGTTTAAACTTAAAGATAAGGCTGTAAAAAAAGACATACTTGTTTTTTGTTTTTTATTATTTTTTTGCTCTATTATCTTTTCTTCTTTCCCATCATAAGGATTATTATCACTTTGAATTTTTCCATCTCTAAGTTCAATAATTCTGGTAGAATATTCCTCAGCTAATTCAGCATTATGTGTAACCATAATTACTAATCTATCATTTGCTACTTCTTTTAATAAATTCATTATTTGCTTACTTGTTTTTGAATCCAATGCTCCAGTAGGTTCATCTGCTAAAAGTATATCAGGATCATTTACTAGTGCTCTTGCTATAGCTACTCTTTGCATTTGTCCACCAGATAATTGATTTGGTTTTTTATTAATATGTTCTTCTAATCCAACTTTTTTTAATGCTTGTTTTGCTTTTTTTAATCTTTCTTTCTTAGAAACTCCGGATAAAGTCAAAGCAAGTTCTACATTAGATAATACACTTTGGTGTGGTATTAAATTATAATTTTGAAAAACGAATCCTATTTTATGATTTCTATATGAATCCCAATCTCTATCTTTATATTTTTTTGTACTTATTTCATTTATTAATAACTCGCCAGATGTATAATTATCTAAACCTCCAATTATATTTAAAAGTGTTGTTTTTCCGCTTCCAGATGGTCCTAAAATAGAAACAAATTCATTCTTTCTAAAATTAATATTAACTTTTTCTAAAGCTTTTTGCTTAAAATTATGTGTTTCATAAACTTTACAAATATCTTTTAATTCTAGCATCTATTCCTCCTAAAAAAAATTACTTTCTTAATTTTACCACTTTATAATAAATTTTTAAAGTAATTTCTGGAATATTAATGTAATTTTTCTGTGAACAAAATAAAAAACTAGTTTGAAATTTAAAGTTAAAAAATATGCTTAGTATTATTTCTGTATAATAATAAGCATATTAAACGTTAAATTTTGTTACTCTTTATTTGTACTACTTTTCTTTGTATATATAAATATATTATAATTGTAATAATCAATTTTTTGTAAACAAGATAAATTCTAATGTCAATCCTATCCGACCACCATTCCATATCAATCTAATATTCTCAATTCTGTCAGCATTTTCTTCCTTTTCAATACTACATCCACTTTTGTCTAAATCTATCGAAACAACTGGACGTAGGCTATAGCTTGGAGCTCCTTCGACGTTCAAATCACCTAATGAGTTACACCTCCATCCTCCTCTTATACTCTTCAATTCACTACCAGAGTACATACACATAATACCAAAAGCACATCCTTTGTCACTCTCACCTAAATGAGTATAACGTGTTGCGAGTAAGTAATATCCAGTATCCATTCCATCACTCTTTTTGAATATTAAATCATAATATGAACTATTTATAAATTCATTTTGTTTATAATCATGTTGATAATATGATTGTTTAAAATTTATTGTAGTTTCATTTTCAGCATTCATATCAGCGTTCATACTTCCTTTGCCTCTTCCAATTACTTCCCACGTTGTACCTCCTTTGTCTCCTCCAGTTATTTTTCCATCTTTATATTCATATGTCCATTTTTTATCATTTTCTTCCCACATTTTTGGATATTGATTTTTACCTTTTGTATATGTTTTAGTTTCTCCAAAATATATTAGATTTTCGACATCATCTCTATCATCTGTATATTCATCGTTGCTTGTCGCTATATGCTTATATTTCGTATAATCATATGTGCTTACTTTTTGTATATCACTTCTCTTTAAATTTGTTACACTTACTCCTTCTTTATCATTTGAATATAATTCTTTGCATATATAGTCCATTGCCCATACTCCATTATTATATCCTGCTACTCCTGCTAATTCTAATGTTTCTGTTGTTGGGTCTCCTATTATTCTTAATGTATTTCCATCAAAATCCCATACTCTCCATCCCATTTTTGGATCTGTGTGAAAAGTTTGATCATAATCTGTTCCTGTAGTTACTGTTCCTACTGTACATCCACTAACATCACTTTTTGGAGTATATCCTATAACTTTAGCTCCTACATATTCGCTATATAATTGTGTTGCTATTTGCCTTATTGACTCTTCTTCTTCACTTTGAGCTTGTTTATACTTTTCAGTTGCCTCTCTTGCTTTACTAAATAAGCCATTATCTGACAATGATATACTTAATGTAACTCCCACTAATATTAATAGAATTATTATTGTTACCACCAGTGCAACTAATGTAATTCCTTGTTCTTTTAATCCGTTTCATTTGTTTTTTCCTCCCATTATTATGTTTTTTATTAAGTAAAAAGCTTAATAAAAAATAATAAATCTTATAAGTGACTTTTTTTCAAGTCTTATAAGATTTATTATTTTATTTTTTTTATAAAATTTTTAATATATTTTTATTTTTAATCTCTTGATTTAATATATACATTATGCTATATTTATATTAATTTAGTTTTTATTAAGCTTTTTAATTAATTAAAAAGCTTAATAATTTTTTTATAAATTAATTTCAAATTCTATATATTCATCATCATTTTTCACTTTTATGTTTCCACCATGAAGTTCTATTATTTCTTTAGTAATTGCTAAACCTAGTCCAGCTCCTCCTGTAGAAGTTTTCCTTGATTTATCTACTCTATAAAATTGTTCAAATATCTTATCTAATTTATATTTTGGTATTTTATCACATTTATTTTTGAAAACTATATTTATATTATTTTCAATTTGTTTTACATTTATAAAAATTGTTGTATTTTCATAACTATAATTTATTGCATTTTTTATAAGATTTTCAAAACATCTTGCTAACTTTTCTCCATCTCCCAAATACATAATTTTATTTGGCTTATTTATTTCTATCTTTAAGTGTTTGCCTTCAAGCATTGGAAAACACTCTTCTATTAATTGGTCAAAAAGATATGATAAGTCAATTTCTTTTTTTACTATATTAATATCTTTTATGTTATATCTTGTTATATCAAAAAATTCATTAGTTAAATCTTCTAACCTTTCTGCTTTAGATAGTGCAATTTTTAAATATTTTTGTTTTAATTCTTCTGATATATTTTTTTCATCTGTTAAAAGTGTTAAATATCCAATTACAGATGTCAATGGAGTTTTTAAATCATGTGCTACATATATCATTAAATTATTCTTTTTTTCCAATTCTTCTCTTGCCTCATTTTGATTTTTTATTAAATCCATTCTAATCATATTTAATCTATTTTGAAGTAATGCTTGATTTCCTGATAGTTCAATTTCTTTTTCTGGATTCTTTAACATTTTATCAATTGCTTGTATTGTTTCTACTATGCTATTATTCATTTTTCTAATTACTAGATACGAAATTATGATTAAAATTATTATTGCACAAATAATTAGTATAATTGGCTTATACGCAACTATTTCATTATAAATTACTCTACCTAAATAATGTGCTGTCATTTCTGCTAAATCGTCATTTAATATGTTATCTATAAGCAATTCTAAAATTAAGTATGCTAAAAATGTATATACTACTATTTTTATTGCTGCTTTTATAGCAAGTGTATTTTTTAGGCTTTTTAATTCTTTTGAAATTACTTCATTTTGCATAATAATTTATTCCTTTCTTTTATTTTATGCAACCGATATTATTAATCCATTTTATATCCTACTCCCCAAACTGTTTTAATAAATTTGGGATTTTTGGTATTTTCTTTTAATTTTTCTCTTATTCTTCTTATATGCACCATAACAGTATTATTACTATCAAAATACTTTTCCTTCCATACTTTTTCAAATAATTCTTCTGAGCTTACAACTTGTCCTCTTCTTTTTGCTAAATATAATAAAATATCAAATTCAATAGGTGTAAAATCTATTTCTTTTTCATAAAGAGTACATTTATGTTTCTTTTCATCTATATTTAATCCATTTATTTCTATTTGGTTTTCATTTTCTTTTTTATCATTATAACTTGTATATCTTCTCAAGGCAGATTTAACTCTTGCAATAAGTTCAAAAGGATTAAATGGTTTTGTAATATAATCATCTGCTCCTAATGTTAGTCCTGTTATCTTATCTTTATCCTCTATTTTTGCTGTAAGCATAATTATTGGAAAATTAAGATTTTTTTCTCTTATAATTTTGCAGATTTCAAATCCATCTACATTATCTATCATTACATCTAATATAGCTAAATCAATTTTTTCTTTATTTATTATATTTAGTGCATCTTTAGAATTATAAAATTTTAAAATGTTATATCCTTCAACTTTTAAATATAATTCAACTAAATCTGCTATTTCTTTTTCATCATCTAATACTAATATATTCATAAGCTTACCTTTCGCTATAAGTATAACATAAAATACCTTTAATTTCATTAATTAGATAAAATGTTAAGAAAATCTTAAGATTTATTTAAAGATTTTTTAAAACATTGCTTGTCTTTTTTATCTATAATTAGCTTAATAAGATTTTAGATAAAAGGAGTGGGTTTTTATATGAAAAGAATAGTTAGAAAAAAATTTTTATTTAATTTTATAATATTTTTACTATCAATTTTTATAATTAATAAAGCAATCTATGGTATTATTAGCTTTTTTTCAAATAATAAATATCTTAATATTTCTGATAGCTCTTTAAATAATGTAGAATATGAAACAATAAAACTTGATTATAATAGTAATTATTCAGGAATAGGTCAAAAAAACATATTAAATAAAGATGGTTATTTTACTACTTTTACAGATATATCTGGAAAAGTTTATATAGAATATAAACAAAATGGCAATTCTTCTTGGGCAAATAAAAATTACTGGGATGGTGACATGAAAGATACTGGATGTGGAATAACTGCAATTTCAGTTATTTTAAGTGCTTATGGTTTTAATATAACCCCTGAAGATTTAAGAGAAAAATATTATCCAGTATTAAATGGAGAAAAAATATCAAGTGAATTTACAAATAATTTTGGAATTAAAAATAGCGATTTTTTATATGATAGTGTTAGCTTATCTGAAAAAAAAATAACAGAACACTTAAAGGAAAATAAACCTGTTTTGATTTGTGTATGGAATAAACCTTCAAAAAACCGTTGGACAACATCTTCACATTATATGGTATTATTAGCAGCAGATGATAACCAAATGGTATATGTATCTAATCCCAACCGGATTGCAGAATAATAGTAAAAGCTCTGGTTGGTACAAGTTTGATGAAGTTGGTCCTTATATTGCTAAAGCATTATATATTTATGAATAAATATTACTAGATGTCTGTTTCATCATATTCTATATCATATGGTTTTGACTCGACATCTACTACTTTAGATATTTTTTGTTTTTCTTCTTCGTTTTTACTTTTATTATCTTCATTTACTTTTACTATTAAATTTTCTTTTATTAAATTATTAGATTTATTCAATTTTTTATCTAACATTTGTGTTGTTTTTTCTATTAAATCAGGAACTAAATCTAATAATTTATCTAATGAAGAACTATGTGTTACTGGAAGAAGCTTTACTCCTGTTGGTTGTACTACTATAAATGCAATAGGACTTATACTTACTCCTGCTCCCGAACCTCCTCCAAAAGGAAGTCTTATGTTTTCACCATCTTCATTTTCATCTTTTTCTTTATTATTCTTATCTACAGTTCCTTTTACTTTAAATTCGCTTCCTCCTGCTGCAAAACCAAAATTAACTTTAGATACAGGAATAATAACTATGTTGTTAGATGTTTCTATTGGATCTCCTATAATTGTATTAACATCAATCATTTCTCTAATAGAGTTCATCGCACTATTCATTAAACCTTCAATTGGATAATTACTCATAATTCTTATCTCCTTAATAAAATTTATTAATTGTATTATTTACCATTAACTTACATTTATACATTAAATTTAAAATAAATTTATTATCTTATTAATTTTATAATATCTAGTGCAGGCATTGACAACACTAATGAAGCGTTTATATTAAATATAGTCTTTCCTGAATAAATAGGATTTATTTCATAGTTATAATTTTCCTCTTCTACTTTATCTACTAAAAATGGCAGTAATATTGAAATAAATATCGTTAGTGCTGTTGTAGAAAGTGCTGTAAAACTCGCATTTTCTGTTCCTATATTCATAAGCAATTGCAATCTTTCTATATTAATATCTGGTATATCATTTTCAATTTGTTTTTTGTCTTCTTCAGCAAATTTTTTTACTTCTCGTTCCTCTTTTTTTAATTTATTTTTCTTTATTTGTTTTTTTAAAAATTTTGAAATTCCTTCATCTGATATTTTAAAATTTATAATAGGAATATTTTTTAAAATACAAAATTTAAGTTTTAAAATAAAGTCTGTATGTTCAGATATTCGTGTATATTTTTTATCTTTTATAAGTTTTATTATATTTACTAAATCTTCATAATTTCTAATTGTAAAGTCTATTAATTCTAGCTTAATAACAGAAAATAAAGCAATAATTGTAATTACTATTATAATAATTAAAATAATAGACACAATTAAAACTACCACATCAGATTCCTCCTTGTAGTAGTTTTTTCCATTTTATAATTGTTTTATACAATATTTATTTACAAATTAAATTATACATTATACTTTTTCTTTTTAGTAACTTCTATATCTCCAAATAAAATTTCTTGGTTAGTCTCAACTTTATTTCTCCTTGACATTTCTAGTAATCCAGAAAATGCAGTTACAACTTCTTGTGGTTTACATTTATTTAATGAAAAAAGCTTATTAAATACAAAATTTGAATTTTTTATTAGCGCTTTAAACATTGTTTTTACTGTATCTCCAACTGAATAGTTTTCGATAATTGCAATTTTTTCAATATTTTTAGCATTTTTATTTTCTCTTACGCTTGTTCTTTCTAATAAATCTTTATATGATAATATTATATCATTAACAGTATAATTTACTTCTAAATCTTGTTTTGGAAGTTTAATTTTTTCTGGTAATCTATAAAATCTTTTATTATTTTCCGAATACATTTCAGCAAATTTTTTTGTAATTTCTTTATATTGCTTATATTCTATAATTCTTTGTATTAAATCTTCTTCTGAAATCATTTCTTCTTCATTTTCTATACGAGGAAGTAATTTTCTTGATTTTATGTAAAGGAGATTTGATGCCATTACTAAAAATTCTGATGTTACTTCTAAATCCATTTCTTCCATTTTTTCTAAATATTCTATATATTGATCTGTAATTTCATTTAAATTTACATCATAAATATCCATTTTATTTGCGTCTATTAAATGGCATAATAAATCTAGTGGTCCTTCAAAGTTATCTATTTTTATACTATATTTATTTGTCTCCAGAGTAAATATATTCTGCATTTTTTATGCTTTCCTCCATATATCCTTTTTTTCTTAAAAATAATTTTATTTCTTGAACTTCCATATTAGATGATTTTTTCAAGAATATATTTTTTGCAGATTTTATTTCATAATCTATCAGTTCTTCATAATTATTTGAAAAATAATCATCTATACATTCTTTATCAAGTCCTTTACTTATTAGTTTATACTTCATTTCTTTTATAGACATATTTTTCAATGATTTAAATTCATTAACTGCTCTTTCAATATAACTTGTATCATTTATATATCCTAAACTCTTTAAATTTTCAATAACTTCTTCAAAATCTTGTTCATCAAAAGTACCTGAAAATTTATTTCTAATTTCCATTTCTGTTCTTTTTTTATATACTATATATTTTAACACTCTTGATTTAATATTATCTAATTGTTCTAATCTTTGTAATTTAGCTATATCATTTGTATAGTTAAGTTGTGCTTTATTTTTCACTTTATTATCTACATTAATAGAATCTTTTTTCATTATTTCCTTCATATATACAATATTATTCTTCATCATTTACATCTTCAGGTTCTATTTCTTGCTCTTCATCAGTAACTTCTTCTCCTAAACTACTTTCAAATGCCTTATCAAAGTTTTTTCTAATTTTATCTTCAATTTCTTGCATAATTTTTGGATTATCCTCTAAATATTTTTTAGCATTTTCTCTTCCTTGACCTATTCTTTCACCATTATATCCAAACCAAGATCCACTCTTTTCTACTAAACCTAAGTTAATTCCTATATCTAAAATATTACCTGATTTAGAAACACCTTGTCCATATATAATATCAAATTCTGCCTCTCTAAATGGTGGAGCAACTTTATTTTTAACAACTTTAACTCTTGCTCTAC
>CANQMY010000009.1 GCA_947625075.1 uncultured Clostridia bacterium | reverse complement strand
ATGATACCCCTATATCTATTGCTCCATGATTAGTTGATGCTCCAGCTGTTGGCTGTCTTCTTGGTCCAAAGTAAGAAGTTATATAAGAATATCTTGCATAATTGCTTGGTAAAGGCCATCCCAATGAACCATTAGAATTATCGACTTGTCCTACAACATTACTTTGTCCATTATTTTTATTTTTATTTCTTTCTATTTCTGCTTGAATTTCTGCTTCACCCTGCCTAATTGCTGCCTGATACTCTAGAATCTTTCTTTCTTTTTCTTTTTCTTGCTCTGTTAATGATGATATTTTAGCTTCTTTTTGATCTTGAAGAGTTGTTAATTCAACATTTTTTGCTTTCTTTTTTGCCTTTAATGCATCAACTTCTGATCTTTCTTCCTCTAATTCTGCTTTTATTTTTTCTAAATCTAATTTTTCTTGTTTTATTTTATTTATTAATTTATTATCAGCATCTGCTATTCTTTCTAGTGCATCAATTGAAGCTAACATATCCATATAATTTGATGCACCAAGAAGAACATCTAAATAACTAAGTCCTCCATTTTTATACATTGCAACCAATCTAGTTTTTAGTAATTCTTCTTTTTCTTTTATTTCTTCCTGCTTTTCTTCAATTTCTTTTTCTTTTTGCGAAATAGAAGTATTTAATTGACTAAGCTTTCCCTCTAATTCCATTATTTCATTATTTACTGTATTTAATTCATCATTAATTTTTTCTAAATCACTTTTTTCATTTTCTCTTTGCTGGGAAATTTCATTTTTTTCATTTTCTGCTTGTTCTTGTTCTCTTCTCCATCTTTCAATATCTGACTGACTTACTGCTAAAGATGTATTAACAAAATATGTACATGAAATTAAAAGTATAACAAATATTGATATAATCTTTCTTTTCATCTGTATCCTCCCAATTAAACCTTTAAATATTTTCTCATAGAAATTATACTACCAACAATTCCTATTCCTGTACCAAGTATTAAATATACCATTAATAATTTTACAAAAATATCTGAAAAATTATATAAAGTAATATTCATCATTTGTATAACTGATGATGAAAGAATAGATGTTACTACCGAATTATAAGCTAATCCTACTATAGCTAAGGTAATTATAGCTGATACCACACCAATAATTATACCTTCTACAATAAAAGGACCTCTAATAAATCCATTTGTTGCACCTACATATTTCATTATAGAAATTTCTCTTCTTCTAGCATATACTGTAAGCTTAATTGTATATGAAATGATAAATATTGAAATAATTATTAATATTTTCAGTAAACCTAATGTTGCCATCTGAATTCCTTGTGCTATAGTTGCTAAAGATGATATTGTATCATTACTTGCAGTTATTTCTTCAACTCCATCTAATTTCTTTATTTGTTCTTGTACTTCATTATTTAAATTAAGATCTGTTAGTGTAACAAAGTACGAATCAGGAAATGGATTGTCTACATCATATCCAGCTATTATATCTTTTTGATCACCTAACTGTTCTTTTACTGAAGCTAAAGCATCTTCCTTTGAGTAAAATGTTATTTGATTTACTCCATTTATTTGTCTAATTTTATTTTCCATATTTGATATTTCATCTTCTGTTGCATCTTCTTTAATAACTACTCTCATTCCTTGCTGACTTTCAACTTGTTTCATTATAAAGTTGATATTTTCACCTATAAGATAAAATGCTCCAAATATAAACATTGTTGCACACATTATAATTATAGAAGCACTAGTCATTTTCTTTTGCTTAGCAACACTTCTAAATCCTTCTCCTATTAAATATCCAAAACTATTATATTTCACCGTCATACCCACCTTTTTCATCACGTACAATATTACCTTGGTCTATACGAATAACTCTTTTATTCATTTTATCAACTATATCTTTTGCATGTGTAGCAACTACTACAGTTGTTCCTCTCAAATTAATTTCATTTAAAAGTTCCATAATATCCCAAGCAGTATTAGGATCTAAATTTCCTGTAGGTTCATCTGCAATAAGCATAGATGGATTATTTACTATTGCTCTTGCTAATGCAACTCTCTGCTGTTCTCCTCCAGATAATTCATTAGGATATACTTTTGCTTTTTCTGCTAATCCTACTTGAGAGAGTACAAGTGGAACTTGTCTTCTTATATGTTTTGGAGTTGCCCTAACAACATGCATTGCAAAAGCTACATTATCGTATACAGTTTTATCTGGAAGTAGTCTAAAGTCTTGAAAAACTATTCCCATACTTCTTCTTAGATATGGAATTCTACTTGGTTTTAAAAATGTTGTATCTTTTCCATTTATAATTATGTTTCCCGAAGTTGGCTCCTCTTCTTTTAATATTAGTTTTATTAATGTTGATTTTCCAGATCCTGAACTTCCAACTAAAAAAGCAAATTCTCCTTTTTCTATACTAAAGCTTGCATCATGTACTGCCTCTAATCCTGATGTATATGATTTGCTTACATTTCTAAATTCTATCATCCTTGTTTTCCTCTTGATTTAATAATATATCAAAATTATAATATCAATAATAAAAAAGATTTTCAAGTATTATTTTGAAAAAAACAAGGAAAATAAGGGGATTTTTGTAAAATAAAGTAAATAAAAAGAGCTCAAACTATTAGTATATTTGAGCTCTAAGTTATATTTTAAAATATATTACATTATCGTTAAATATTAATTACAATTTCAATATTTAAATAATTTCTTAATAATAATTTAAATTACTATTATCTCTTTATTTGATGTTGTTAAAACTTCTGATTTCATTCTATTTACAAGAATCGTATCTTCTATTCTTATACCTAGTTTTCCTGGAATATAAATACCAGGTTCATTTGTTACAATCATATTCTCTTTTAATATGTAACTACTTCTATAGCTTAAATATGGCATTTCATGTACATCTAATCCAACTCCATGACCTAATGCATGTATTAAACCATAATTTCTACAATTAAATTCTTTTTCTAGACTTTCCGTGATTTCTTTTCCATCCATGTCATGTTTAATTTTATTAGTTGTCCTTATTTGACATGATAAAATAAAATTATACAATTCTTTTATTTCATCTGTTACATTTCCAACAAATATAGTTCTTGTCATATCACTACAATAACTTTTATATTTTGCACCAAAATCTATTACTATATTATCACCATATTTAATTTTTCTGTCTGTTGGAAATGCATGTGGTTTTGAAGAGTTTTCTCCACTTGCAACTATAGTTTCAAAAGCTGTAGTTTCTGCACCGTTTTCTATAAAAAATTTATAAATTTCTAAAGCTATCTGTTTTTCTGTCATTCCAATTTTTATATAATTTAATAAATGATTAAAGCAATTATCTGTTATTTTGCAAGCTTGTCTTATATTATTAATCTCATTATCATCTTTTATCATTCTTTGCTTTTCAATTAAATTATTTGTTTCTACCGCTTCTTTTATTCTAAATAACCTTATATATTTTAAATATTTTGCATAAGAAATATTATTTTCTTCTATACCTACTTTATTACAATTTGAGAAAAATGTTAAATAATCGCTTTCTGAAAGATTTGAAATATCAATTATATTTATTTCATCTTCAATTGTAATTACACTATTTACATCTTCAATATATCTAGTATCTGTCATAAATATATTATCTTTATCTGTTATAGCAATTATTCCTTCTGCTTTTGTTCCAATTATATAATTTATATTTATTTCATTAGTTATTATCATTCCGTCAAGATCTAATTCTTTCATTTTTTCTCTTAGACATTTAATCTTACAATTCATAAAATCTCCTCTATAAATTTAGATTTTGAAGGTTCCAAGTGTAAATATTTTTAATAAAATAAATAGCATTAAATTATGTGGTACAAACATAACTAAAAATGTCGCAATTACAATAAAAGGTCCAAATGGTATATATTCATTTGACTTTTTCTTTTTAGTTGCAAGTAAAAATACACTAATTATTGCTCCTAATAAGAATGATATTACTGAAATCATTATTGTAGATGTTAAACCAAATATGAGCCCTAATGCTCCCATTAGTTTTACATCTCCAAATCCCATCGCTTCTTTGCCAGCAATAAGTCCTCCTATTAATGTAATTATTAAAAATATTCCTCCACCCGCAATTAATCCAAGAAGTCTATCCCAAAATACATTTATATCTGACATTCCAGCTATAAATGTAAATATAATTCCAACTTCAAATATAGTTAAAGTAAGCCTATTTGGAATAATTTGTTTTCTATAATCAATTATTAAAGCTGAAATTATTAATGGTGTTAATATTAAAAATTCTATAAGTTTTATTTGAAAACCAAAGAAATATAATATAAATATATAGAGTATAGCTATTGAAAAAATTAAAGAAAAATTTACTTTCATATGTGGTAGATATGTACTAAAAAACTCTTTTCCAAATACTTTTTCATGGTTTTCCAATCTTATATTTGCCCAATTAACAACTTGTCCTACTGCTAAACCTAATAATCCAATAAAAAAATAATATAATATATGTATATCATTTATGTACATATTTAACCTCCTACTTTTCCTTTGTTTTTTCTATATATTTTTTCTCAATTTTTCTTTTTAAAGAACCTAATTTCGTTTTTTCTTCTGAGATTGGTTTTGTTAATATTGAAAACAATTTCATTCTTTTTGATCCCCATACATCTGTAAAAAGTTGATCTCCAATCTCTGCAATATTTTCTCTTTTTTCATTTAAAATTTTTATTGCTTTACTTAAACCTCTTTTTAATGGTTTAGTAGAAAAATAAATAAATGGAACATCTAATTTTTCTGATATATTTTTAACTTTATTCTTTCTAATACTATTAGATGCTATACATATTTTTATATCAGAATCTTTTAAATTGTCTGACCATTTTTTTATATCTCTTAATGGTTTCCTATCTAAATCAATTAATGTATTATCCACATCTAATATTACTGCCTTTATATTATTTTGTTTTAAAAAATCTACTGTAATATCTGTAATTCTATTAAATTCGGCATTTGGCTTTAGCATACTATTCTCCTAATAATTTATATAAATATTATATTTATAAAAAAAATATATGTCAATAATTAACTTTTAGTTTCCTCATCTTGAGGAGGATTTAATATTAAATTAATTTCTTCATCTTTTAATATTTCATCTGTTAAATAAATTTTAGCATCTTTACTTTGAGTTATAGCAGCTAAAGCAATATCTTTATCTCCTCTTAATCTTTTACTTGCATATTTTATAATTAACCATTTATTTTTTACAGCCGTTAAGACTACTTCTTTATCATCTCTTAAATCTTGTGATGCATAATAAAGTACTTGCCCATCATTTTGAACTGCTTTTAAAATTAATTCTCTATCAGACAAAAGTCTTTCACTTGCATATGCCAACACCCACGTTGCTTTATGATTTATTGCATCTAACATAAATTCTTTGTCATCATTATGTTCTTCTGCTTCTTCAATTTTATATTCTTTTTCTTCTACTTCATTATTCTCTTCCATTTTATTTTTTATGATATTTTAACCACATACTCCTTTTAATTTTTTAATTAAAAATTTAATAAATAAATTATTAATACTTTGAATCAGTTAACATAGATTTATATTCTATATCTTCCATAAAAGGGAACATTTCTTTAATTGCTTTGGATGTTATCATTGCTTTTTCTGGAGCTGGATTTCTGCTTTTTTGTTCAACTAATTCCTGCATATAACAATTTTCATCAACTTTATAAATAACATATCTATTTCTAACATAATCAAATAAAATTTTATAACCATTATCTAAATCTTCTTTAAACTTTTTAAAATTATATTTTTCTAACACTTAATTTTCTCCTATTAAATTATTCATATTTTTAAATGATTCCTTAGCATTACTCATTATTTGTTCGTTCGATAAATTTGATGAATTGTATAAATATATTCTTTTTTCATTATATTTTAGATAGATATCAAATGCAAAAAATTGATTAAATTTGCAAAAATCTGAAAATTCAATTATTTTTTCTGTACCTGATATTAATTCATCATAATTATTTATTTCAATATACATAGCATAATTTAAAATTTCATCATATTCTTCTGTTACTTTAAAACTTTCTTTGCTTTTACTATTCCAATTATTAAAAAAATATTTTTGACAATTATCTATATAGTCCTCACTTAATCCTCCAAAATTTTTTATAACTACAAATTTAATATTATTTTCTTTTGCTTTAAAATAATATTTTCCATTTTTATTTTTATCTATGTCTTTAGATATATTTTCTATGTTAATATTATACATTCCTTCAATAATTTCTTCTATATCAATATCAACCATATTTTTTATACTAATATATTTAAAATATAAAAATATTGCAACTAAAACAAATGCTACTGAAAAAACTATTATTGCAAAAACTTTATAAGAAATTCCTATAGCTTTTAAAAATTTTGTAAAATTATCTATCCCTTTCCTTTTTCCATGTTTTATATCTTCATAGTTAAAACCATATTGTGCTTTATAATTTTCTTTTCTTTTTTCATCCCATTCCTCAAGTTCTTTCCATTCTTCCTTACTTCCCATAATATTTACTCCAATTTATTTTATCATTTCTTCAAATTCCTGTTCTGAAATTATGGTAACACCTAAATCTTGAGCTTTTTTTAACTTGCTTCCTGCATCTTCTCCTGCAAGAACATAAGTTGTTTTCTTAGAAACACTGCTTGAAGTTTTGCCTCCAAAATTTTCTATTATTTCACTTGCTTCATCTCTTGAATAATTTGTTAATGTTCCTGTTAAAACAAAAGTAATTCCATCAAATCTATTATCACTGCTTTTTTCCTTTAAAGATAATGTATTTACGCCTGCCTTTTTTAATCTATTAACTAAATCTATTGTTTGTTCTTCTCTAAAAAAAGTATAAATGCTATCTGCTATAATTTCTCCAATATCTGATTCACTTACTAAATTTGTAATTTCTGCATTCATTATATTGTCTAAACTTCCATATCTTTTGCTTAAACTTTTAGCAAGCTTATTTCCAACATGTCTAATTCCAAATGCAGATAGTAAGTTTGACAAATCTCTTTTTTTACTTTCTTCTATTGCTTCTATTAAATTTTCTGCGAATTTTTTTCCGTTCTTTTTAAGTGATGCAATATCCTCAAGCTTTAAATCATATATATCTGCAATATTAGATATTAATTTTTTATTTAACAATTGTTCTACTATTTTATATCCTAAACCTTCAATATCCATTCCACTATCAGATGCAAAATGAACAATATTTCTTAAAGCTTTTGCTGGACATTCTATTCCGGTACACCTTATTGCAGATTCTCCTTCTTCTCTTACTGCTTGTGCTCCACATACTGGACAAACTTTTGGCATTTCAAAATTATTTTCAGTTCCGTTTCTTTTTTCCTTTAAAACATTTACTATTTCAGGAATAACATCACCTTGTTTTTGTATTATAACATGATCCCCTATCATAAGTTCTTTTTCTTTTATAAAGTCTTCATTATGCAATGTAGTCTTTGAAATGGTTGATCCTGCTACCTTTACTGGTTCAAGTATTGCCATAGGAGTAATAACGCCTGTTCTTCCAACTTGACAAATGATATTTTTTACAATTGTTTCTTTTTTCTCTGGTGGATATTTATAAGCTACTGCCCATTTAGGTACTTTAAATGTAGTTCCTATCTTTTCTCTCAATTTTAAATCATCAACTTTAATTACTGCACCATCTATTCCATATCCAATTTTTTCTCTGTTTTCTCCAATCTCTTTAATAGAGCTAACTGCTTCATCAATAGTTTTACATAATTTTCTAAATGGTACTACATTAAATCCTAATTTAGCTAAATAATCTAATTCTTGTATATGAGAATTCCAATTTTTGTTTTCTGTTTTTTGAACATTAAATATATATATATCTAATGGTCTTTCTTTTGTTATTTTAGCATCTAATTGTCTTAATGAACCAGCAGCTGCATTTCTTGCATTTGCAAAGATAGGTTTTCCTAAAACTTCTCTTTCTTCATTTAATTTTTCAAATTCTTTTTTAGATATAAATACTTCTCCACGTACTGTAATATTTAATGGTTCACTTAGTTTATGTGGTATTGACTTAATTGTCTTTACATTTTCGGTAACATCTTCTCCAATTAAACCATCTCCTCTAGTTGCACCTTGAACTAAAATTCCATTTTCATATTTTAAACTACACGATAATCCATCTATTTTAGTTTCTACGCAATAATAAGTTTCACCTGTTTGCTTAATTCTTTTATCAAATTCATATAATTCATCATAAGAAAATACATCTTGAAGACTTTGGAGTGGAACTTCATGAATTACTTTTTCAAAGTCATCTTTTGCTTTTCCTCCTACTTTTTGCGTTGGAGAATTAGGAGTAATAAGCTCTGGATGTTCTTTTTCCAAAGCTTTTAATTTATTCATCATCATATCATATTCATAGTCTGTTATTGGTGAGTTGTCTTCTTCATAATACAATTTAGAATAATATTCTATTTTTTTTCTAAGTTCAGCAATTTCTTTTTCCACTTCCGGCTTTTGTTTATTATTTAATTTTTCATCTTCATATTGATCTATTCCAATTTGTGAATCTATATAATTCATAGTTCCTCCATGATATATTTTAATCTTTTAGTAAGTCTTTGCCATCCTTTAAATATTCATAACCTGAAAATATTGTAGCAATTACACATATTATTATTAATAAAGTTACTAATAAATTAATTATAAAATGAAATCCTGTTAATGTCTCATAAAATATTGTACCAAAACTATTTGTATCTAAAAATGCTATAATAATAGCTATCATTTGAGTTACTGTCTTTATTTTTCCCCATTTATTTGCTGCTATTACTTTTCCATTTTTTTCTGATGCAACTAATCTATATCCTGATACTGCAAATTCTCTTGTTATAATTATTATTGGTACCCATGATGGAATATTTCCCATTTCTACTAGTATTATTAATGCAGATATTACTAAAATTTTATCTGCAATAGGATCAAGAAATTTTCCGAATGTAGTTATTTGATTATTTTTTCTTGCTAAATATCCATCTACTTTATCAGTAAGTGCTCCAATAATAAATATTAAATCTAATAATATTGCATATAGTGGAATTCCTAAAATGTTTCCTGGAACATTTATTAAATAAATTATCAGCATTATTGGTACAAGCATTATTCTAAATATTGTTAATTTATTAGATGTATTCATGATTATACTATGAACTCCTTTCTTTAATTTATTATACAATTAAATTTTGTATAATATTTTCACTATTTATATTCTCATCATTAATATCATTTTGCATTTCTTGTTCTTTTTGTCTTTGTTTAACTGCTTTATCAAGTTCTTCAATTAATCTAGTAAGCTCTTGCATATCTGATCCAAATAAACTCCAATCATTATTTTTGCTAGAATTTTTTACATTTTCATTTGCTTTTATTATAGAATTTATAAGATTATCAATATTTTCATTATTTTCAATCTCAATATCCACAGCTTTTGAGCTTAAATTTTCTAATGCTTCAGTTAACGTATTTCCTATAGCTACTTTATTTCCAGATGCTACAACAACCCTCTTTAATGTTGGTTTTTGAGTAGATTCATTTATATATTGTTGATAATATGTTTCTACATATAAAAGAGTATCTTCTATTGGTACTACTATTAAATTTTTACTTATACTCGTTCCACTAACATTTAAACTTGCTAATTCAGATGCTATAGTTTCATCTTGCTTTATTTGTGTTTCAAGTTGTGTTGGTGTTAATACATTAACATCTTCTGAAAAATTATATATTTTTAATTTATTTTTTCCATTTTCAGATGTTCCTATCATATATGATATTAGATTTTGCTTTCCATAACCAGCATAAGGTATAATTAAACCTATTTTCTGCTTACCATCATTTTCTTTTATCATTGTATAATAAGAATTCATTTCTTCTGTTTTATCACCATTTTGAACACTTGCAACTTTCCATACATTATTTGCTCTATACATTGCTTCTGTTCCAATATTGTGATATTTTTCAATTATTTTTGATTGTATATTATATAAATATTGTGGATATATAAAATGCTTACTAATATCTTCTGATATTTCATCACTATTTAAAAATAAATTTGCATAAATTTTATTATATGCCATAATTATTGGATCTGTTCTATCTGTTATATAAAATTTTATTGAACCATCATATGCATTAACAAGTACCTTTGCTGAATTTCTAATATAATTAATTTGCTTATCACTAGAAATATCAACTTTTTGTGCAAATGGATATTCATTAGAAATTGTATATGCATCTATTACCCAAATTAAATTTCCATTTTTATCAACTACCATATATGGATTTTCATCATATATTAAATATGGCATAATAGTTTTTACTCTATCTAGAATATTTCTATTTGTAATAATTTTACTTTCTTCAGTTACTGTTCCTGAAAAAGCTAAATTCATATCTCCTTCTTTTATTCCTAATATAATTCTATCAATAAGTTTTAAATTTAATCCTGCATTTCCTGTATATGTATATTCATTATTACTTATTTTTTGTGTTGTAGGATAATCAAGCTCTTTCTTTTTGCTATTTATAACTATAGCACTATTTGTTTCTAAACCAAAATATATTCTTGGTTCAACTATTTTTATTGCATCATCATAATTTGTTTCAAATTCTTTTTGTATATTAATCAAACTACCATATTCATCTGTAGCACCTGCTAATGTTACAACTACTCCATATCCATGAGTATATTCATAAGTCATATTAGAATATGTTGCATTTTTATTTGATATTTCTCTTGGAGTTAAATATACTAATCTATCTTTACCCTCAATATTATAAGAAGCAATCTGTGTTTCTCTAAATGTATAATAATCTCTTACAGTTTGTGTTGAAGCTAAGTCTTTAAGTACTTTTTCTTTTGAAACTATTGCAATGTTATCTAATAATTCCTGATTAGCATTCATTTCATTTTCTGTAATTGTTCCACTATAATTTATATTTTCTTCAGATACTGTTTCTTGAGTAATACTATATGCTTGTTTAGTTTTTTCTATATTTTCTTTTATATACCACTCATTTTTATCAAATTCATTTGAACCAATAAATATTAATTGATATAAAGCTAAAACTATAGCTAATATAATTAAATATATTGGAACAACTATTATGTGACCCAATACTCTTCTTATGCTTTTTTCTTTTAAACCTTTATATGCTTTCAAAATTGAAAATACTGCTAAAACTGCAAATAATGAGTATCCTACAATTTTTATAGTTATATCTGCATTTCCTGCACCAAATAACGAATATTTTGTTCCATCATTTAAACCAATTTCCATGAATTTTTCATTGCCAATATTAAGAACCATAAACGCAATTATAATTAAACCTATTAGAAAAGCTATCATTTTTATTCTTGATCCAATTTTTTCTACTAAATTGCATTTAGAAATAGAATCTCTAGAAACTCCATCAAAGCTTAGGTTTAATACTATTAATGCATAAACAACTGCATATACAACTGTTGCAATTACAACTATTAATAGATAAATTAATATAAATTGTATAAGTGGTTTTATAAATACAAAAAAGCTTATATCTAAATTAAATATTGGGTCGGTTATTCCAAACTTTGATCCACTAAAACATAATAAAATATTATTTAACAATATTTTTGAACTTAATGCACTTACAATTAAAGCAATTATAAATGATATGGATTTATTAGGAAATTTTGGCATTTCTTTTTTTTCATCATCAAAAAATACTTTTAAACCCTTTTTTAAAGTTCTATTTGTTAAATAAAATGAAAAATATAAAAATATAAAATTTATTATAAATGTAATCGTTGTATAAATAATATCAGTTTTAAATACAGATAAATAATTTTCTCCAATTCCTTTTATTTCTAAGTAATTTCCTCTTATATATATGTAACCAATTATTAAAGCTAATAAACT
This sequence comes from uncultured Clostridia bacterium, assembly GCA_947625075.1. Classification (GTDB taxonomy): domain Bacteria; phylum Bacillota; class Clostridia; order TANB77; family CAG-508; genus CAG-793. Next base: position 6,770 of record CANQMY010000009.1, on the reverse strand, counting down.
TATAATTAATACAACTTTTGTTCTTATTTTTTTTGATTTTTTGCTTGATACATTAGATTTTATTTTTGTATCACTTTCTATATTAGCATTTTCCTTTTTACTCATTAAAATCTTCCTTTCAATATTATATAAATTATATAATTGCATTTATAAAATCAGTACTATTAAATGCTTCCATGTCATCTATTTTCTCGCCAACTCCAATAAATTTAACCGGTATTTTTTGTTCTTTTACAAGTCTAATTACAATTCCACCTTTTGCTGTACCATCTAACTTTGTCAAAACTATACCTGTTATTCCTGTTGTTTCTTTAAAAGATTTTAATTGTGATATTGCATTTTGACCTGTTGATCCATCGATTACAATTAAAATTTCTTTTGATGATTCTGGTAATTCTCTATCAATTACTTTTTTCATTTTTTCTAATTCATCCATCAAATATTTTTTATTTTGAAGCCTTCCAGCTGTATCACAAATTAAGATATCAGCATTCAATTCTTTTGCTTTTTTACAACTATCAAAAATAACAGATGATGGATCTTGATTTTCTTTTCCTTTTATAATTTCAGCATTTGCCCTATTTGCCCATACTTCTAATTGTTCTGTTGCAGCTGCTCTAAAAGTATCACCAGCTGCAATAAGTACTTTTTTTCCTTCTTTAACATATTTGTTGGCAATTTTTCCTATTGAAGTTGTTTTACCGGAACCATTAACTCCCACCATAAGAATTACTGCTGGAGTTTTTGATATATCTAAATCTTGATCTAAATCATTAAAAATATTTTTAAGTTCTTCTCTAAGTGCATTTTTTACTTCTTCTGTATCTTGTATATTTTCTTTTTTTATTTTTGTTCTTAAATTAGAAATAATTTCTTCTGTAGTTTCAAATCCTACATCTGCCATAATTAAATTTTCTTCTAATTCTTCTAATAAATTTTCATCAACTTTCTTAAAACCAAAACTAATTTTAGTCTTACTTAATCCTTGTTTTAATTTATCAAAAAATCCCATATTATTTCTCCTAATTAAATTTACAAATATACAAATAGAGTATAACATACTTTTTATCAAAAGTGTATAGTTTTTTTGAATTTTTATGTCAATGGTGTCAATGGGGACGGAGTTTTTTGACATTAAAGTTTTATAATATTTGATAAAATAATAAATTAATGAAAAAACATTTTAATTTTTTATTATATATGTTGAACTCAAATGATATTTTTCAAAAAATTAAATTTTGTCTATCCTATTTATCACTTACACATATAACATCTTTTAATGGATTATTTACACTTGATAAGATAATCTTAATATCTAAAAAGCGACTATATAAGTATTACGATTAATATAAAAAACTTACGAAACATTTAAATTTCGTAAGTTATCTTAAATTGGAGCCACTAGTGAGAATCGGACTCACGACCTACAGGTTACGAATCTGTTGCTCTACCAACTGAGCTATAGTGGCATATGAATACATTTTATCATATAAATAAAACAGTGTCAAAGTTTAAATTATAGCTAATTTTTTTCCTATTATTGTTTAATAAAAATTTTTACATATTCTATCTTACAAATTTCGACATAAAATTTAAAATAAATATGATATACTTTTTAATATTTTTTCAAAATAAATTTATTTCTAAAGGAGACATTATCGTGCCAAGAATCCCAAGAAATTTTATTCCAACATCATATTTTCACGTTATGAGTCAAGGAATTAATAAAAATTTTATATTTAATACATCAAGTGATATTAAGTTTTATATAAAAAGCATGTATCAACTATTAAAAGAACATCCCATAAAAATTATTGCTTATTGTATAATGAATAATCATACACATCTTTTAATCAAAACTTCAGATGTAAAAGAACTAAGTAAATATATGCAACGACTAAATACTAAATATGCAAAATATTATAATAACAAATATAAAAGAGTTGGATATGTATTCAAAGATAGATATAAAGCGGAAGGAATATATAATATAAGTCATTTAAATAATTGTATAAAATATATTTATAATAATCCAGTAAAAGCTGGAATTTGTAAAACTGCAAAAGAATATCCATATTCAAATTATAAAGAAATAAATGTTGATATAGATGAAAATTATTTTTTTATAGATACTGATGAAGATGTAGAAATAATACGTAAAAATGTAATACATAATTTTCTATTAAAAAATAATATAAATTTATATAATAATCAATCCAAATTAAGTGAACTTGTTGTATTATTAAAAGAAAAATATAATATCCCTCTAAGAAAAATTGCAAGAGAACTAAATATGAATAGAGAAAAAATTAGAAAAATATATGAAAAATATCATTAATTGCTCACCAAAATTAATGTCAATTTTCTCCGTCCCTATTGACACTATTTTCAGCAAGAATTTTAAAAAATCTTATTTCTTTTTCTAATGATTTCTGAGAATCTTCAAAATATATTTTAGTTTTATTTGCATTTTTATCATTTAACAAATTGTTAGCTTTTAAAACCTCTTTTAAATGTTTGGCCAAATTAGATGCTCCGGTAAAAGAATTTTACATCTCCTAATACCTCTTTAATATCTTCTTTTATTAAAGCGTAATGAGTACATCCAAGTACAACATTTTGAACATTTCCTTTATATTTTTCTAAATTTTCTTCCAAATATTTTTTAATTTTCTTTTCATTTCCCTGCTCTATTAAATCAGCAAGACCTATACAAGGAAAAAGAAACGTTTTATGATTATCATATTTTTTAAGAAGCAAATTAAATTTTTCACTTTCAATAGTACCCTTTGTTGCCATTACTAAAGTAGTTTTATCATAAGCATAGTCGTGAACCATTTTATATGCGGGTTCAATTGCTATAAATAATATATCTTTGTATTTAGTCCTCAAATATTTAACAGCTTTTGCACTTGCAGTGTTACAAGCTATAACAATAATTTTACAATTTTGACTAATTAAATGTTTAACTATATTATCACAAATATTTTTTAATTCACTATCGCTTTTGTTTCCATATGGATTATTAATTGAATCACTATAATATAAATAATTTTCATTTGGCAATACTTTTATTATTTCTTTTAAAACAGTAACTCCTCCAATACCAGAATCAAAAATTCCAATTTTACCTTCGTTCAATTTATTCACACTTTCAAATATACTAAAATTTTTATAATTTATGTCAAAAAACTCCGTCCCTATTGACATTAATTTTCTCTTAAAATAACATCATATAAATTTTTAAATTCATAACCATTTTCCCTGCAAAAAGATATTATACTTGGCAAAACTTCATAAGTTAATATTTTATCTGCTGCGTCATGCATCAATAATACTACACTTGACTTATTATTAACAGTATTATAAAACCTTTCTAATAATTTTTCTTTTGTTTTTATTCCTTCTGAATCTCCTGTCAATGCATTCCAATCTAAGCTTGCTATTCCCTGTTGTCTTAAAAGTTGCTTTGTTGCTTTTTTTATAGAATCATAAGGTCCACCTACAGAACCACCTGGAAATCTAAAAACTAATGAGTTATATTCTTGATTTTGTAATGCATTTCTTATTGATTGATTCGTTTGATTATATTCATTAACTATGTTTTCCGCACTTGCATAAATAGAACTATACTTGTGAGTATATCCATGATTTGCGACAAAATGACCTTCTTCAAACTCTCTTTTTACAAGTTCTGGATTAGCATCAACTCTATTTCCTAATACAAAAAATGTGGCTTTAATATTTTCATTTTTTAATAAATCCAATATATATGGTGTAACTTGTTCTGTTGGTCCATCATCAAAAGTTAAAAAAATTCTTTTGGGATCATTTTTATTATATATACTATCAATTCTTTCTAATTCTTGTTCGTTTAACATTGAAAAATCATGTTTTGGTTTTACAATTTCTTCATTTTCTCCTAAATTTACAACGATATCATTATGGAAAGCATTATCATTTATTTCATCTATTTTTTTATTATCAACTTCTTTTTTATTAGATAAAATAATAATCAAAATGATTAAAAACATAAATATAAAAGTAATTATAACGCTAAAAACATGCTTCTTATTTAACTTTTTTTTATTATTTCTTGTTTTAATTTTAATAAAATACTCCATTTATATCCTCTTTTATAAAATATATTTTATATTATTTAAACCATTAAATTCTTATAATATTTCCATGCAATTGTTTTTACTACTAACTCATTAATTTGTTCTTCTGTTATTCTGCTATTAATAATTGCATTGTTTATTTGAGATATAGCTACATCGTAATTAGATGTTATTAATAAGTTATTTCCTGCTAAAACTGCTTTTTCATAAATATTTTCTATATTTGCAGTAGCATTCATTGATAAATCATCAGTTATAATTATTCCATTAAAATTAAGATTTTTTCTTAAAAGTTCATGAATAGGTAATGATATTGATGCTGGATTTTCTTGATCTATACATTCAATTATATTATGACTTATAAGTATTGCTTCTGCTCCTGCCTTAATTCCCGCTTCAAAAGGAGGAATTGCTGTATTCATTATCTCTTCATAAGTTCTTGTATCAAGTGATGACATTTTATGTGTATCACTGTTATGTCCATATCCAGGAAAATGTTTTAAAGTATATGACACTTTAGTTTCTTTACTTGTTTCTATAACAGTTTTAGCAAATTGACTTGTAAGTTCCACATTTTGCTTTAATGTTCTATTATACATATAGTCTGATGCATTTGCGATATCAATAACTGGTGCTAAATTTAAATTTATTCCTACACTATTTAAAATATTAGATTTTACTTTTGTATCTTCAATTATTAAATCAAAGCCACCTTCATTATACAATTCACTTGGTGATTTAAATTTGTTTGGCGATAAATTTTTATTATTGCTAATTCTTACAACTGTTCCTCCCTCTTCATCTACTGCTGTAATTAACGGTATTTTTGAACTTCTTTGGACATTATCAATCATTTCTTTAGCTTGTTCTAAAGTTTTATTTTTAAAATCTTTTTCAAAAAAAACATATCCTCCAAAACAATTTTCTGAAGTAATCTGATTAACATTTTGGCTTGGAAATCTAACTAACAATAATTGCGATATTTTTTCATTCAATGTCATTTCCTTTAATTTCTCTTCTGCCTTTAACATTGATAATTCTTCTTTTGTTGGTTCTTTTATTTCTTCTACTTTAGTTTCATTATATTTATTTCCAACATCACCATAAATTATTTCATTTTTAATTTTGAAAAAATAAAATAAAGCTATTAATATAAATATAATTAAAAGTATAGATACTATATATATTGCTTTCTTAATTTTTTTCACGATCAAACTCCCTTTTTTATTTTTCTTGATTATATCATTATTTTTATTTTTTTCAATATAACCAAAAAACTTACAACTGTAAAATAATTTAAAGTTGTAAGTTTTTTATACAATTTAATATATTATTTTCTAATTTTTTTTATCTGTAACTTCATAAATATAAACATATTTATGAACAATTACATATAAAATACTTTCTTTATCTTTTATCTTTTCATAATGAATAATATTAGTACTATTTTGTTCAGCTACATCAATTAAGTCATCTATATTTCTTATATACATAAATTTTAAATTTTTTAAGTCTGGTTCATTTTCTACTGTAATAATTAGCTCCTTATAATATTTTAAAATTTGGTTTATGTTTTTTCTATATAAATCTTCAGATGTTACTACTTTCCTTTTAATAAATAATTTTATTAAAATTATATTTTCAAAAAGAATTAATATTACTATTATAAAACAAATAGACTTATAAAAATTTATATTATTTTCTTGACTAAATATATTATCTTCCTTTGAATCTTCATATTCTCTTGTTACCTCTGTTACTGTATTATTTATTGGTATATCTAATTCAATAAAATCCTCTATTTTATTTTCTTCCATATTAATGCTATTATATCTAATATTATAATATATATTTAAACGTACTTTTAAAATTGCATTTATTGAAATTTTAAATTCTTTTTCATAAGATTGAACCAAAGAATTATAATATTCATAGTCTATATCAATATTTTCTTCGGTTATTGAAAATTTATCATTATCTAAAATATTATCAAATTTCATATTTTGAATAATAAATTTTCTGTTCCAAACTTGCTTACCTTCATCATTACTTTGATTACTAGTTCCTATTAATTCAGCTACAATATTATAATTATATCTTATATTAACATTTCTACTTGCTTTAAAATCATATCTAAAATTTATCAAAATGTCATCAATTGATTGTGATGCATAATACTTTTCAGATGGAAGTATTCTACTATCATAAAAATCATTTTCCTTCAATATAACTTCATAATCACTATTTTTTTCAGCTTTATAGTTATATAAAATGATTAATTCGTTATTTAGCTTAATTCCTAATAAAATGTAAATAAATCCTATGATATCAATTATAAAAAAAGTAATAATATATTTTATATATTTTTTTAACTTCCTAAAATTAGTATTTTTCATAACATTATTCCTTATTACGTTTCTACATAAGCTGTTTCTTTTTTTAAATAATCATGTAACCAAACAGATGGAAAACCAATATACTTAATATGAAATAGATAAATACCTTTTATTTGTTCTATCGAAACCACTCTAGAATCTGCTACATTATTATTATCACCTTTAGTTTTATAAAATATTGAACCTATGTCAAGTTTTTGGACACAAAATCGTGTAAATTTTATGCTGATTTTTTTTCTACTTCATAAGGTAT
>CANQMY010000008.1 GCA_947625075.1 uncultured Clostridia bacterium | reverse complement strand
TTTCTTGTACTTTAAAAGTAATAAACTCTTCAGCACTACTTCTAATCATTAAATCTTTTGCCATTTTCTCATCTCCTCGTATAATATGTTCTTTTTCATTATACACAGAATATCTGAAACATTTTTTACTTTATCCATTCTTCCTTAAGTAATCCTGTTATGTATTCATCTTCATAATTACCTGTTGACTGTGATATAAATTTTTTTCTTCTTATACCTTCATCTTTATACCCAAATTTTAATTGCATATTGTGTGATTTTTCATTTCCTTTAAAATAGCCATTTTCTAATCTTCTAAGCCCTAGCTTATCAAAAGCATATTTAATTCTCGCACCAAATGCTTCTGTTCCATATCCTTTTCCCTGGTATTTTTCATTTATCCAAATACCTCCTCCTGCTGTTCCATGCACATAATTTATATTAGTTAATTGAGTTCCACCAATAACTTTATTTTCTTCCTTAAGAACTATTGCAAAGTTATATAAATCATTATCAATAGATTTATTTATAAAACTTTTTGCATCCTCTTTAGTATATGGAAATGGTACTTGTGATAGCCACTTAGTAACATTTAAATTATTTAACCCATCTACTATATCGTCAACATCTTCTAATTTCCACTTTCTTAATATTAATCTATCTGTTTCTATTATAATATCTTCGTCCATGCATAACTCCTTTTTTATATTTATAATCTAAATTCATTTTATACTTTTAATATTTTAGCATAAAAGCAAGCAATTTTCAATAAATTGCTTGCTTTTGAAATTTTTTATGTTATCTCCATTAAATTATATATAAGTTTTCTCATTAATAATATTTTAATTTTTATATATCCATTTTCCTTATAAAATCGTCAGCTTCATCTCTAGAAGTAAAAACATAAATATCAATATCATTTTTATATTTATTTAATAATTCAAATATTTTAGGCAATTTTTCTTTTGAAAAATTTATAATCTTTTGTTTAAAGTCTTCATTTAATTCTTGTTCGATCCAAGGTAAATCATTTCTCTTTTTTCCAATTCGAGATTTAGCACCTTCTATACAAATATCAGTTGGAAAATTTAATAAAAATACTGTATCACATTGTTTCAAACGCATTTCCATTGTTTTTTGATAATTACCATCTATAATCCAACTATCTTCTTTAAATATTTTCATTAATTTTTCTTCTAATTTTTCTTTAGAAATATGTGTTCCATCTTCTTTATGATATAACATATCCAAATGATATAATTTTATATTAGTAATATTACTTAGCTTTTTTGAAAACACTGTTTTTCCAGCTCCAGGACTTCCTATTACAATTATTTTTTTCATTTTTTTCCTCATTAATATTTATTTTTTTATTTTAATTAAATTATAACACATAAAAACAATTTAATATAGAAATGAACCCTAATTTTGTCAAATATAAATTTAACAAACAGGGTTCATTTTTATTTATTTACTTTTAAATCTTCTCTTACTTTTTGTTTTTTTATTTCTTTTAATAATAATAAATGCTATTATCATTAAAGAAACTACCATTAATACTATATATGTTACAATTGGTATATCTGATGTTTTTGGAGCTGAATTATTTTCTTCTTTGTCTTGTTTATTTTCTGAATTATTCTCTCCTTCGTCTGGTTTATGTTCTGGATTTTTTTCTTCTTCGTCCGGTTTATGTTCTGGGTCTTTTTCTTCTTCTGGTTTGTTTTCTGGATTATTTTCTCCCGGATTTTCTTCTGTTTTTGATGCAATAACAGTAACTTCACATATATCGCATACATTCTTATTATCCATTACAAATACTTTAATAATAGTTTTTCCTTCTGTTTTAGGAATAATAACTCCATCTTGAACTTCTGCAATTTCTGGATTACTAGATTCCCATCCAAATTCTGCATTATCTGCATCTTCTGGTGAAAAAGTAAATGTTAACTTTTTCTCTCCATTTATTTCATCATCTCTTACAATTAAAGTCTTATTACTTATCTCAATTGATTCAACATTAATTTTTGGTACAATTACGTTACAAAAATCTTCTTTATTTCCATCTTTTGATTTAACTCTTATTATTGTACTTCCACTTCCCACTGCTGTAACATTACCATCACTATCAACTTTAGCAACACTTTCATCATCTGATGACCAAATTACTGTTTTGTCTGTTGCATCTTCTGGAGTTATTTTAACTGTTAATTTTTTTGAATCACCTTTTTGTAATATTAAATTTTCTTGTCCGACAATTTCAACTTCTTCAACTGCTGTAGGTATAACTTCTACTAAAAATCTTGCTTCGCGCATTTCATTTTGACAAGTAATTATTATTACTTTTACACATGCTTTTCCTATAGCATTTGCTATTACAACACCTGAATTGTCAACTGATATAACATCTGCTGGAGATCCTACTTCTGGATCAAAGCTCCATAAATCTTCTTCATAAGTTGCATCTGTTGGACTTACTTCAAAATTCAAATCAATTTCTTCTCCAACTTTAAGTTTATAAGGTTCTGTTAAATATTCTACTCCATTTAGTGTTATTTTTACATCAGTAACTTCTTTAGCATTCTTTGTAACTGTAATAATATATTTACGTTCTTTTCCATTATGTGCTGTTGCTGTAATTGTACATTTATTATTATTTTCTTTATATTCTCCTGCTACAAATGTAACACTACCATCATCATTCTCTATTACTTTAGCAACTTCTTCATTATCAGATTTCCAAGTGATTTTTTTATTTGTTGCATTATCTGGTAAAACTCTAGGATGTATTATTTTCATATGTTGTGTAGAATCTTCTGAATTTTCAACTAATGTAATATTAGTATTAGCTAATTCATCTGTTATTGATTCTACTGGAATTTCTTTTACTTCATCATATTCTTCATATAATTCTAAAATACTTTTTCCGTCTTTTCCATAATTTTCTCCTGCTCCAATATCTGCAACTAATCCATTTTCATCTTCATTTGGATAATCTACTATACTAACAAGTACAAGACTATCTGCTGCATTTAACTTTTCAGTTAAATTTGAATACAAAATTTCTCCATCAATAATTTCAAAATTACATATTTCAACATAATCTATAATATCTAAATCACTTACCATAGATATACTTCTAGCTTTAGGTATGTAAGTTTCAATTGTATAAATACCATTTGAAATTACACCAAAATCGTATTTACCATTAGTAGTTAATTCTCGTGGTTCAATTTCTAATCCTTTTTCATCTGTTCCAGTAAGTCTCAATTTAATTCCTGATATAAAATTTTTCTTTTGATCAATTGTATATACTATTACATGAGCTTTAGATGGTATAACTATAACATCACAAGATGCTTTTTTATTTGGATTATTTTTTAATGACACAGTTATTGTTGCTTTTTTTATCTCTGTTCCTACATCTTTAGGAACAATAATTCCATCATCTCTTATTTCTACAATTGTATTATCACTAGATTCCCATACAACTTCTGTATCCTCTGCATTAGGTGGATAAAATGTTACTTTTAATTTATTTTCTCCAATTATCGAATTATCTTTTACTTGTAATGTTAAATCACTTATTTCAATATATTCAACTTCTATAGTTTTTACATTTATTTCTACACTATCACTTTTTCCATCTACTGTAGCTGTAATTATAGCTGTACCTTTTGATAATGCTGTTACTTCACCTGTTGAGCTATTTACTTTAGCAATTTCTGGTTTATTAGATGACCAAGTTATAGTTTTGTCTGTTGCATCATCTGGCGTAATTTTTGCTGTTAAGTTTATTTTTTCATTTTTTTGTAATGAAATTGATTTTTCTCCCTCAATTTCAACATTTTCAACTTTTACAACAGGCTTAGGATTAACTTTTACAGTAACATACGTTGAATGTGTTTTACAAGCATCATTTTGACAAGTAACTGTAATTCTAACATATGCTATACCTTCTTCTTTTGCTGTTACAACTCCTGAATTATCAATAGATATAACATTTGTTGGTCTTGGTTCTACTTTTTCCCATGTTGATGAAACTGTCCATATATCATTTTTGTATGTAGCATCTTGTGGATTAACCTTAAATCCAAAATCAATTGTTTCTCCTACTACAATTTCTTCAACAGAGCTTGTTGTTAATTCAACTTCTTTTCCATTCTTTTCTGTTGTAATAATTAGACCATTATCTACATTTACTGGAATGATTTTATCTTTAAGTGTAACATGATATATTCTTTTTATATCTTTATTTTCATCAGATTCAGCTGTAATATCACAGTCATTTTTTTGTCCTTCAACATATTTTCCAGCTATAAATGTAACAGTACCATTTTTATTTTCTCTAACTTTTACAATATTATCATTTTCAGATGTCCATATTATTTTTTTATTCGTAGCAGTTTTAGGTAAAACTTCTGGATGTATTGTTATTGTATATTGTGATTCTGTAGAACCATCACCATTTTCTAATAATGAAATATTAACTTTATTTGTAGCAGTATCTATTGTTGTTAACTCATCCGTAATTCCTTCTACTGGAGTTTCTATTACTTTAATTATTATTGGTTTAGATGTTATTCCATCTGCTATTGCAACAACCTTTGCTTCTCCTATTTTTTTACCTGTAATAATTCCTCTTTCTTCATCTATTTCAATTATATTTTCCTCAGAATTTTCATATAATTTCCATGTTAATGTTTTATTTGTTGCAGTTTCTGGAGTAACAGTTGCTGTAAGTGTAGCTTGTTCTTCTACTTTAATTTGAACGTCCTGTTCATTAATTTTTACATCAGTAACTGGTATACTTTTAATTTTTACAATTATATTAACTTCTTTTTCTGTATAATCTATATCTGTTACTCTTACTGTAATCTTAACTCCTTCGTTACAATATTCTCTAGCTATTAAATGTCCTGAACTATTAACTTCAACAATCTTATTATCTGAAGAATTCCATTTTATATCTAATACTTGTTGAGGTGCTACTTTAACACCATCTTTCATACGGTATAAATCAAGATTTAATTTATATGTCTCATTTTTTTCAAGTTCTAAAGTATAACCATCATCTTTATTTCCTTGAAGTCTTTTATCTTCTTTTTTCAAGTCAATATTTAATTCTGTAATCACATCTACTTTTATTTGCTCAGAATAAAATGTTTTTATGTATTTTCCTTCTTTCATTTCCTCATATTTACTGGTTTCTTCATTCCATTGCATAATATTTGCAAATGCCATATAAATTTTTGCATCAGATACTTGAGCATTTTTAATAGTTAATGTGTCTGAAGTTAATATCGTTCCATCTTCATTTTTTACTAATTCATAAGGACTAGGTCTTCCACCTGTTAGTTTATACCATTTTACTTCAACCTTATCTGGATGATCTCCTTCTTTATTTAATTCATCATCATTAATATTTGCTTTAATTTCAATTTTACTTCCTTGCATTACTTCATATACACTTTTGTCAAATTTAATGCTAATTTTAGGAATAGTTCCTTGACTAATTGATGCCTCTTTATATGAATTTATATTTTGAGCAAATGATATAAGATTTGTAATTCCAACTATACTTAATACAAGAAAAATTGCAAATAAAGTGATTAATAACTTTTTCTTTTTTATACCTTTCATAAAAATTTCCCCCTTTTGTCCCTATTTTATATCTATACATTAGTACGATAATATCAAAATTATCATTTTAGGTCAATGTTTTTTTTATATTTCAATATTTTTCCATTATTTATTTTTGCTAAAACGATAATATTATAATATTCTATAGTTATTTTTATCAGCTCTATCATCCATTTTTCTATCTAAATCTTTATTTGTATAAAACCATTCTGTTTTTTTATCTGCTGGTCTTTTGGTTCTATCTGCTAAAAGATCTATTAAAACTACTATAGCTAAAATTACTGCTAGTAAAGATATAAAAGTAGAAAATCCATTTGTCATACTAAATGTTCCATCATTCAAAAATGGCTTTATTGCATTATTATATAAATCTACTCCAAAATATCCTATGTAAGAAGCTAAATATAATATTCCTCCAAATAATTTTCTTTTTATTACTAGTGCAATACATATTAATGTTATAAATGAAAGCACAATTTCTATAGTAGTATTAATTGGTACGGTTATAAATGTACCTCCGTCTTGTGCAACTACAACTACTACTATTCTAAAAATCCAAAACATTACCATAAATATTACTATCATATAATTTGCAAAACTTCTCATTTTATTTTCCATCCTTTTTTATTAAAATTCTTTAATTAAAACCCTTTGTTTATACAAAAGGTTCTAATATAAATATGCAATTAACATAATATTTTTTAGAAATTTTTAATGATAAAGTTATATTATTGCTCATCTTCAACAAAGTTAAATTCATCTTTAAATTTTTCTTTAAATATTTCAAATACCTTATTCAAAACTTCTTCATCATCAACGCTGATATAAGATTCACCTTCATCTTCTGATGTATCAGCATCTTTATCTTCCTTCAAGATAACTACTTCATCTGAAGATTCATCTTCTGCTTCTTCAGCTGGAAGTAATATTACATAATTTTCTCCTTCATATTCTATAAGATCTAAAAATTCAAAATATACATCATTTCCTAATTCATCTTTAAGTTTCACAATATTGCTTTCTTCTAATTCATCCTCTTCATTTTCTAAGTTTGCATTGTTATTTAGGTTTTCATTTTCATCCATAAAATTTTTCCTCCTTTATTCTTATGTAAAGATTTTTACACTATTATTATCATATACTAAATTAAAATTTTTATCAATACATTTTTTGGAAAATTTGTTCATATTATTTATATAGCTTTTTATAAATTTCATAATCTTTTAAAATTTTTCTCACATAAGTATTAGTTTCTTTAAATGGTATATTTTCTATATCACTTCCATCTGCCTTTATTTTACCTTCTTCTATCCATTTGTTAACGTTTCCAGATCCAGCATTATATGCTGCAAGCGATATGGAATCAACTTTATATATTTTTTTTAAATATGAATAATATGCAATTCCTAACTTAATATTTTTTTCTGGATTATAAAGTGTTACACCTGTTTCATAATCCATAACTAAATTTTCAGCAATTTCTTTTGCAGTTTTGTCCATTATTTGCATTAGACCTGTTGCACCTTTACTTGATATTGCTCCTTCATTAAATTTACTTTCTGCTTTAATTATTGCATATACCAAATATGGGTCTACTTCATATTCTTTTGAATATTTTTCTACATATTCTTTATATTCAACTTTATAAAATTTCTTTAGTATATAATCAAAATTCATAAGTACAATTATTGCGATTAATACTATAATTAAACATATTATAGTTTTTTTCATTAAAAAATTTTCCTTTCCATAATTATGCAAATACTTATAATTTTATTATTTTGCATCATACCAACATTTTGCATCGGTTACTTCAACTTTAAGCGGAACATCAAGTTTTGCTGCATTTTCCATACTTTCTTTTAAAATTGCTTTTGCCTTTTCTTTTTGTTCTTCTTTAACTTCTAATATTAGTTCATCATGTACTTGAAGAATTACTTTTGCATCTAATTTTGCTTCCTCTAATCTTTTATATACAGTATTCATTGCAATTTTCATTATATCTGCTGCCGTTCCTTGTATTGGCGTATTCATTGCTGCTCTTTTTCCAAATTCTCTAATCATATAGTTACTAGATTTTAATTCTGGAATATATCTTCTTCTTCCAAAAGAAGTTTCTACATATCCTGTTTCTTTTGCTTTTTCAGTTACTTCTTCCATATATTTTTTTATACCACTATATTTTTCTAGATAACTATCAATATATATTTTTGCTTCTTTTTTTCCTATTCCAATTTGAGTTGCTAATCCAAAATCAGTTATTCCATATACTATTCCAAAGTTTACAGCTTTTGCTCTAGATCTTTGTTCTTTTGTTACTTCATTTAAAGGTATTCCAAAAACTCTAGATGCAACTTCTTTATGAATATCCTCATCATTTTTAAATGCATTTATCATATTTTCATCTTTTGCAATATGTGCTAATAATCTTAATTCTATTTGAGAATAATCAGCATCTATATAAACATATCCTTTTTCTGGTTTAAATGCCTTTTTTATATTTCTTCCTAATTCTTCTCTACTTGGTATATTTTGAAGATTAGGTTCAGTTGAGCTTATTCTTCCTGTTGCTGTAATTGTTTGATGAAAATATGAATGTATCCTTTTTGTTTTCTTATTAATATATTGAACTAATCCTTCTACATATGTTGAATTTAGTTTAGTTAGCGTTCTATATTCTAATATTTTTTCAATAATTGGATGTGCTAAAACTAATTTTTCAAGTATAGCAACATCTGTACTATATCCTTTTTTATTCTTTTTTGCTCCTGGAAGTTTTAATTTTTCAAATAAAATAGTTCCAAGTTGCTGTGTTGAATTTATATTAAATTCTTCACCAGCTAATTTGTAAATTTCTTTTGTAAGTTGCTCTATTCCTTCTTTTAGCTCTTTTCCAAAATTAACTAATTCATTTTCATCAACTAACATTCCATTAAACTGCATTTCACCTAGTACAGCAATTAGTGGAATTTCTATTTCATTAAATAATTTTATGCTTCCTTCTTCTTCTAATTTTATTTTTGTTTTTTCATATATATTTTTTATTGTAAGTACATAAATTCCTATTTCATTTTTATCTTCCACTTGCTCTTCAAATAAGTTAATTTGTTTTTCTGGCATCAATTTTTGTATATCAATATTTAGAAATTGCATAGCAATTTCCGATAATTTATGTTTAACATTAGTTGGGTCAATATCATATCCTGCTACTTCTATATCGTATTTAATAGATTTCATCTTTATTCCATTTTGCCTTAACAAAACATAATCTTCACTTAGATTGTATCCTATTTTTTCTATTTTATCATTTTCAAATAAACTTTTTAACTCTTCTATTTTTGGATTTTTTATATAATAAACTTTATTATTTTCTCCATAAATACCTATCCCAATAATCTTCTTCTTTATTATAAGTTCATCATCTTCTGAATTTTCTGTTTCTAAAAAATAAATCATCTTATCTGTTAAATTAATTTCTTTTATGCTGTCTTTTATTATTGTATCTACTTTAAATTCATTATATTTTTCTTCTATTTTTTCTTCATTTTTTAAATCAAATCTTTCTAAAAATCTATTGAATTTATAATATTTAAATAAATCAATTACCTCTCTTTTATTCCATTCTTTTATTCTTAAATCTTCTAAGTTAAATGGCAAATTAGCTTGTACATTTATTTTTCCAATTTCTTTTGATATAAATGCTAAATCTTTATTTTCTATTAATTTTTCTTTTAATTTTTGTTTAATAAACTCATCATTATTTTTTTCTATAGCATTATATAATCCTTCTATTGTTGTATATTTCTTTAAAAGATCTGTTGCAGTTTTTGGTCCTATTCCGGGAACGCCTGGAATTTCATCTGAAGAATCTCCCATTAAAGCCTTTAATTCAATTAAATCTTTTGGAAATAAATCATATTCTTCTTTAACCTTTTGCACATCATATATTTCTGTCTCTGTTTTTCCCATCTTTGTTCTTGGAATTCTAACTATTATATTTTCATCAACTAATTGAAAAAGATCTCTATCTCCTGATAATATATAAGATTTTACATTTTCATTTGAAAATTGCTTTGCACATGAACCTAAAATATCGTCTCCTTCATAATCTTCCATTTCTAAATATTTTATATTCATAGCTTTCAATATTTCTTTTATTTCTGGCATTTGCTGTGCAAGTTCATCTGGCATTTTATGCCTATTTTTTTTGTATCCTTCATATTTTTGCTTTCTTACATTTGCAGAAGTTTTTGAGTCAAAGGCAACTAATAAATAATCTGGATTTACTTCTTCTAAATTTTTAAATAATATTGATAAAAATCCATATAATGCATTTGTGTATTTTCCATTTTCAGTCATAAGCATTTTATTACTCATGATTCCATAAAATGCTCTATTCATTATAGAATTTCCATCTATTAATAATATTTTTTCCATATTATTCTTTATGTTAGTTTTGCTACTAACATATCCTTTCTTTTATGATTTTTTTAATCTTTTTTGCCAAATATCTTTATTTTGTATAAGTTCAATTATTTTATCTACAAGTAAGTATAATATAAATAATACAACTAATGTTAGAAAATAATCTCCTCCATATATAAATCCTTCTCCATAATAATACATTATATAATTTGAAAATTCAGCACATATAGTTAATGCTATAATCTTGTATATATCTTTCATATTAACTTCTGTAATTATACCAAATAACCACATAATGTACCATGCTCTAAAGTTTGTAATAGCTAATAATATAAATAGTATTATAAACCACATGTAATTTTTGCCTTCTTTTTTTCTTCTTATAAAAATTTGAATAAAATATAGTATGCAGAATAATACTTTTCCTGCAAAACATATTTTTGAAAGCATACTAAATTTTACTCCTTTTAAATATAATAAAAGATATAGTGAATTTGCATATTTTCCTGTTTGATCTACTACTGTTAAAATACTTGATATACTTCCTGTTAATACAAATGTAACTGACAAAAAAACTAAAATAAATTCTAAGTAATAAATTAATTGCTTTTTTACTTTTTCATTATTTACAATATATGGTAATAAAATAATTGGAATATATTTTATTAATGCCCCTAAAGTTATACTTAATACTGCTAATCCTATTTTATTATGTTTTTTCAATAGTAGTGCCAATAACGAAAATAAAATTAAAAATATATCATTATGTACATTTATTATTCCTTCAAATATCATAAGTGGATTTAATCCATATATTAATACTAGTTTTTTATTATTACTTATTTTCCATATTAAGTAGCAATTTAACAGATGAACTATAATATTTAAGATTTTGAATAAATATAATGTTCCTAAGCTTGAGTTTGTGTCAACTCTTCCTATTACTTTACAGATCATTGACCATAATGGACCATATATAAATTTATGTTCTATTGCTGGAGATGCTTTAATTGTTTCATCATCTATATATTTTTCTTGAAATTCATTAAAATTTTCTTCATACATATTAATGCCATATTTTGAATCAAGACGTCCAACTGCACCATAATAATATACATCTGTACTATTATTTGGTAGTATCAAACTTGAAATAACTGATACAATACTAATAAATATAAATACTTTTTTTATTTCTTTTTCATTTGAATCTTTTGATTCATTAATTATAATTATTAAATACGTAAAAATTAAACCTAAAATAAAAGTAAAATATAAAATAAAATTAATTTTTGCTTGGCCTTTATTCATAATTGTTTCAAATATCATTGATGCACCAAAGCATTCTATTTTTCCATTTACTTCAATAATATATTTTATATTAGGTATAGCAAATGCTAATAATATTATTACCATTATAATTTTTGAAATATTTTTTTTCATATATTTCCTCACTAATTTATTTAAATAAATCATATCTATCTAAATTTACAACTATATAATTATCAAATTCAACTATCTTATCCTTTTTAACACTATTTAGTGCATTATACTCATTCTTTGCTTCATATACCTGCTCTTTAGTTGGTTGTATAAAACTATATCCAAAATAGTTAATATATTTTATTAATTCCGTCTGAGATTCTTGAAATGCATTTAATCCCCAAAGAATAATTGAAATGCTATTATCTACATTTATACGTCCATATTTTTGTACAAGACTGCCATTTTTATAACTTGCATAAAATACTATTGGTTTTTCTTTAAAATCAAATTCATTTACTATACTAATCGCTATATTATTTATTATGGTCTTTTCTTTTTCACTTCTTTTATAATCATTATAAAAATACTGATTTAATGTTTTTGATTGTGATATAATTAATAGTATTCCTAAAATGCTTACAACATATTTCATAATTCTTTTTGATATGAAAACATTATAAATGTATGCACACAAAAATGCTGTTGTTATTATAATTGAAAATTCAATTCTATAAAATATTTGAAGTATCAATATTAAAATAATAAAATTAGTTAAAATCATACATAATAAAGACATAAATCTAAGAAATTTACGATTTTTAAATAAATTAACAATTTCTATTAATAAAACTATAATACTAGATACCCCGAAAATTGTAATTGGTAAATAACTCTTAAAATCTTTAAATAGATTATTAAAAAATTTATTAACTACATTTAATCTAGCTCTAGAATTTGCTTTGTTAAAATTTGAAGTAAAAAATACTATACCATTTGACGCTTGGTTCGTTTCTAAAATTCCATTTGATTCTAATATTAAATATATAAATGAATTTATTACATTGTATAAAATAATTCCTACTAATAAATTCACTATATTTAACATAAAAAATTTTAACAATTGTTTATTATCTTTTTTATTCTTTTCTTCAAAAGTTTTTAAAAATATAATAAAGAAAACAAATACCAAATATGTTTGTGCACATGACTCATATGTTGAAAGTGTAAAAAATAATCCTATTTCAACTAATAACATAGTTTTTAACATGTGTTTATTCTTACTTTTGAAATATTGTTCATACATAAATATTTCTAGTAAAATAACCATTAAGTTACATACTACTACAGATAAATTACTTGCTTGATAAATATAAAAATGATTTATTAATGGATTAGATATTAAAACACATGAAAAAATAGTATAAGTCCATATTGATTTTGGTATTTTACTAAAATTTTTTCTAACAAAAGCACATAATATTATTGATATTAAAGGCATAAACATAGCAACAATGAAATCTAACCAAAAAGGTGTAAATTCTTTAATGTTTAATATGTTATAAATAATCCACATTCCAAATCTTTTTACAGATAACCAGTATGTACCTCCTGCATATCTATCTAAGCATAAATCATCTATTCCAATAGATTCATGTGTAATTGCATATCCAAAACTTAATATAGTTACAATTATTACTGGAATAAAATATTTTTTACTTTTTATAAAATATGATATTTGTTCTTTATACTCTTTTAACATTAATCTTCATCCTTTGATTTTTCTTTAATTAAATAATCTGGTCTATTTTTAGTTTCTAAATAAATTTTTCCTACATATTCTGATAGTATTCCTATTGATATTAATTGAATTCCGCCCATAAATAAAATTGTAGTTATTATAGATGCATACCCAGGAACATCTTTTCCTTGTATTAATGTTTGAATTATTATTGCAATGGCAGAAAATAGTGCAACTATTGATATTAATATACCTATAACTACTGAAATTTTAAGAGGTTTTAATGTAAATGATGTTATGCCTTCAATTGCATATTTTACTAAACTTCTAAAATTCCATTTTGATTTTCCAGCTGCTCTAGTTCTATTTTCAACTTCTATATATTTTGTTTTAAAACCAACCCATGAAAATATACCTTTTGAAAATCTATTATGTTCCTTTATTTGAAGTATAGAGTCAACAACTTGTCTTGTCATCATTCTATAATCTTGTGAACCTTGTTTTAACTCTATATCTTTAGCTTCTTTCATTATTTTATAAAAGCTTTCTGAAAAATAAGATTTTACTTTAGATTCACCTTTTCTATTTCTTATTGTTGTAACTGTGTCAAATCCCTCTTCTATATATTTAAGCATTTCTATTATATATTTTGGATCATGCTGAAGATCTGCATCAAGTAAAACTACTATGTCGCCTTTACTATTTTTTAGTCCTGCATATATTCCCGCTTCTTTTCCAAAATTTCTTGAAAAACTAATATATCTAATTTTTTTATCTTTTTTTCTTAATTCCTTTACTTTATCTAAAGTACTATCTTTACTACCATCATTTACAAATAGCATTTCATAATCATATTTTTTTGATACTTCATCTACAACTTTTTTCGTTTCTTTGTAAAATAGTTCTATAACTTCCTCTTCATTGTACATTGGTACAACTATAGATAATTTTTTCATTTTTTTCCTTCCTTTTTATATAATTTTTTATAATTAATATGCACAAATATGAACTGTATCATTTTCAAATATTAATTGTTCTTTAGAAAAACTTGTCCAATTTTTATTTCTAAAATATATAAATATATCTTTTCTTGGATTTACTTCTGTTAACTTTTCATTTAAGAAATATTGTACCGAATCTCTCCTAGCATAAGTAGTATAAATTGATTTTATTGTAAAAGAGTTATTAGGATAATTTAAAAATGTATATTCATTTTCTTTATCATAATAAAATGCAATATTATTTATCTTTATTTTATTAGCTTCTTCGTATTGTTTAATTACATCTGCTATATTTTGCAAATATTCTTCTTCTAACTTGTTAGAATTATATATCATTATTCCATTATTTATATAATTAAATGAGTTTATTCCAAATATAATAATTGCAAAAATTAAAACTATTATTTTTTTATAATTCTTATCATTTTCTAAAATAGAATTTCCTAAAATAATTAATGAAATTCCAATAATTGAACCTACAGATGTTATTATTCTAGCTTCAATTGATATATACTTACCAAGTAGTGGTGGAATTGAACAAGATAAAATAGCAACTAATACTACAAACAAATAATTTAATATATTTTTACATCTCATTAATGTTATAAATAAAATTATTGAAACTACAATAACAGTTGGAATGAAATACTTTGAAAATAAATTCCAAGTAGCTTCCATCGCACTTTTTGACACACTTAAAGCTAATAATATATAATTTCTATTTGAATTAAGTCCACCTATTCTCGAGTCTACTGTTCCTAATAAATTATTTACACTTTTTACTGTTAAAATTACTACTATAAGAGTAATTAATGAAATCAATCCAACCCATACTAACTGCCAAAATTTTTGTTTAAGTTTTTTATCTTTTTGTAATACAATAAATAATACTGAAGTTGTTATAAATACATTTAATATTCCTTGATAACAAATACCTGCAATTATAACAAGTATAAATGGAATTATTTTTCTTTTATCAATAATTAATTTTTTTGCCGCTAATATACAAAGAAATTTTCCAAATATTATTATTCCACTTTCAACATATGCAAAATGTTCTATTGATAAAGGATTAAATATAAATAGATATGCTCCTAAAAGTTTTATTATTTTAATAATTACGCTATCTTTTTCATTTTTAATTACATCATATAATATATATACTGATAGAGTTAAAAATACTATACTAATTATTCCCATTATAGTTGCTAATACTACAACTGGTATATTAAGTAATTGACCTATATATAAATATGTTCCTGTTACTAATCGTCCATTTACAAAAAATACTTTACTATAATAATCTTCACTTGCTAAAATACAGTATGTATCTGGTACTGTATGAAATCTAATAAAGTTAAAACATAAAATTATACTTACAATTAATATACTAAAAAAAATTAAAAAATTTTCTTTTTCTTTATACTCACTTTTTATTTTTTCCTTCATTTTATATTACCTTAATTTACTTAAATTATATAATTTATATCACAATACACTATAATATTGCAATCATTAATTCATTATCTTGAACAATTTTATTTATTCCATTATATTCATAAGTATCACCTGTGAAATATACTTTATAATTACTATTTTCAAATCTATTTTTACTTAAGCTTAAAAACTTTTTAATTTCTTCCTCAGATAAATTATATTTTATTCTAAGTTCATAAAAAGTAAATACAACGAATTTATCATTTTCATTAAGTTTCTCATCTATTATACTTCCTACAAATTTTATATCCATGTTTTCTCCTATTCATCTATTTATTCAAATCAAAATAATATAATTTTTCTTTTTATGTAATATATATTCTTGGAACTCTTTTACTAATAGAACAAATAACCTCATAAGTAATAGTATCTAAATAATTTGCAATTTCTTTAATATGATCAATATCTTTAATAATTGCAACTTTATCTCCTACTTTAACAGAATCATCAACTTTAATAAATAACATATCCATACATATATTTCCAACTATTTTAAATTCTTTATTATTTATATATACATTTCTTCCTGTATTTTTTCTAATTATACCATCTGCATATCCAATGGGAACAACTGCTATCTTTTCTTTTCCATTAACCTTATAGGCTCCATTATATCCTACTGTTCCATTTGTTACTTCATTTATTTGTATTACTTCACTATAAAGACTAAAGGTTGATTTAAATTGAATATCTTTATAATCAATTAAACCATACATAGAAATTCCTAATCTGCAACCATTTGCATAAGGTTTTTTAGGATAAAATTCAGTTGCTTCGCTTGCAGTAATATGTACAATTGGTATCTCTTTTAAGTCTATATCATTAGTTATATTTTCAAATTGTTTAAATTGCATTGATGTATCTTCTTCATTACTTGCATTATATATATGAGTATATATTCCTTCTAGTATATAATTCTTTTTCTTAATCAAGGAATATATATTATTAAATTCTGTTTTATTATTTACACCTAATCTGTTCATACCTGTATTAATTTTTATATGAACTTTTAATTTATCACTATAAATGTTAATTTTATTTAAATATTCTAAATTACTTATAGTTATAGTTATATTATTTTCTATACACAATGAAATATATTTAATGTCAACAATTCCTAAACATAAGATTGGAATATCTTTAATTTGTTTTCTAATAATTAATGCTTCATCTAAAGTTGCAACAGCTAAATAATTACATCCAGCATCTATAATAGTTTTTATAACTGAAATTCCATTATGTCCATAGCAATCTGCTTTAACAACTCCAAAAAAATATTTATAATCTTTGTATCTATTAATCAATTCTTTTACATTATATTTTATATTTCCTAAGTTAACTTCTAAATAAGTATTTCTATACATTCTTATACTCCTCTCTTTTATTTTCAATTTTTTAATAATTGAACAACATCATCAATACTATCTTGAGGAGTAGATGCTCCCGCCATAATTCCTACTTTATTTTTAGTTTTAATATTATCTACATCATTTTTCAAATCGTAAGCTGTCTCAATTAAAATAGAATTATTGCAATTATTTTTAGCAATATCATATAACTTTTTTGTATTTGAACTATTTTTGCCTCCAATGATAATCATTGTATCAACATTCTTTGATAATTCTTCTGTTTCTTTTTGCCTTAATTCTGTTGCTTTACATATAGTATTTTTAACAACAAAATTTATATCTTTTCCAATTTTATTATCAAGAACTGATTTTATTCTATTAAACTTTTCTAAACTATATGTTGTTTGAGCAATTAAAAGCAATTTATTAATTTTCATAGTCTCAAATGTTTTAATTGCTTGTTCAATATCATTTTCGTCTTCAAGCACAAAATAGTTTTTACAATAACTTAAAGTTGCAATGTTTTCTGGATGATTTTTTTCTCCTAATAAAAATACAAAATATCCATCATTAGAAAAATTTTTAGCAATCTCATGTATTTTTAAAACATTAGGACAAGTATAATCTCTGATTGTTATATTTTTTTCTCTTGCTATATTATATATTTCTTTTGGAATTCCATGAGCACGAATAATTGTAATACCATTTGAATCATTTATTTTTTCAATAAATTTTATTCCTAAATTTTCTAACTTATTTATAACTTGTCTATTATGTACTAATTCACCTAAACAATAGATTTGTTCAGTATGTTCCATTGCCTCATTCATTGCACCTTCTACAGCTCTTTTAACACCATAACAAAATCCAGCAGTTTTACCTATAATTATATCCATTATTAAACTCTCCTATTTTGTATCTTCTATTATTACATCTCCATCACTAAATGTTTTATATTTTATTTTGCTTTTGTTAAGTTCTATTACAGCATTATCAATTCTTTCGCTTTCTTTGTGATTAGATTTATAGTGAGGTACAAAAACATAGTTAATCAAATTTATTCCATAATATATTACAGGTTCATCATTATAAGGATTAATAGGTTCATCAACTAAATCCAAACATTTTAATGTTGGTGATAATACACAGCTTCCTGCGCTATATCCTATATATAAATATTCTTCTTCATTTGATATTTCTTTTATATATTCATCAAATCCACTTAGTTTCATAGCTTGTCTTAATACAAAAACATTGCCACCAATAACACAAAAAGCATGATATTGTTTCAATATTTCTTTTAATTCCGCTTTCTTGTTAAAATATTTCTTTAATGATATTTTCGTTACCTTAAATCCAATATTTTCAAGCATTTTTATATTATCTTTAATTTTTTGTTTTTCAATATCATTTTGTTCTTTTGCATCTCTTGCACTTGTAATTAAAACAATAGAATTATCATTTTCTTCTATCCATTTCTTTAAAAATTCTGTCTTATTTCCTAGCTTGTATGATGATAAATATAATTTCATAAATATATTCTCCTTATTCAAAAATTCTTGTTTTCCTTTATATTTAGGAATTTGTCCGTTTTTTGGGTTAAAATATATAACCTCATTACATTTAATGCAGATTATATCATAAATAAAATTATATTTTTTACTTTTTATTATTATTTTCTTCTACCATATCACTTATTTCTTTTAATTTATTTTCTAAAAGTTTTTTATCAATTAATTTTAAAGTATATTGTGATACCATAGTTGGTGACATTGTTCTACTCATTGCATATTCTACAACTTGTTCATTTTTACCACTGCATAAAATTATTCCTACACTTGGATTCTCATTTTCTTTTTTCTCCTGTCTATCTAATGCCTCTAAATAAAAATCCATTTTTGATATATATTCTGGTTGAAAATCACCTATTTTTAATTCAAATGCTACTAAACAACTTAATGCTCTATTATAGAACAGTAAATCTATGAAAAAGTCTTGTCCACCAACTTGTACTCTATATTCTTCTCCTACAAAAGTAAAATCTTTTCCTATTTCTAATATAAAATCTTTCATATTTGAAATAATTGCTTTTTTTAAGTCTTTTTCTGAATAATTATTTGGTAAGTCTAAAAATTCTAAACTATAAGTATCTAATATTCTTGTATTTGGATAATCCTCTTCTCCAGTAGCTTTTGTTAAACTTTGATTTGCTTTTCCATCTGAAAGCATATATCTATGAAAATATCCACTTTC
>CANQMY010000007.1 GCA_947625075.1 uncultured Clostridia bacterium | reverse complement strand
GCTACTTAGAAAACAAGGAAAGAAATAGGATAAAAAATAAAATTGAAAGAATTGAAAATGAAATTGAAAAACGAGAAGTAAAAATAAGTGAAATTAAAGAAGAAATGCTAAAGGAAGAAAATTGTACAAATTATATAAAGCTAAGTGAACTACAGAAAACTATAGAAGAATTAGAAAATGAAATAAGTGAAAAGATGACTCAATGGGAAGAGTTAAATAATAAAATATAGAAGAGGAATATTTCCTCTTCTTTGCTTTATATAGCGCCATATTGATAATTTTTATTATCATATGTTATAATTACATTAGTTGGGGAAAAAGAAAAGAGGAATTGCTTATGAAAAGTGATGATGAAAAAGCTTTTAGAGATTATTCTTATTTTGAGTTAAAACGTATGGGACCTATTAAATATGCTAAGGCTTTAAAAAATAGTTGGAAATTATTAGGAGAGGAACAAGAAGCTGCTAGACAAGCTCAAATGCTTGAATATAGCTCTGAAAAAACTCTAGTTAAAAAAATGGTTGACTTTTATAAAACGCACAAAAGGTCAATTGTAGCTGGCTTTTATCTAAGTATGTTTGGCATTGGTCTTGCTTTTAATGGCAAAACACTAGTAAACGCGGCTAAAGAAGAACTAAATATAGGACAAAATTATGCACAAACCGAACAAGAATTACCAGAAAATCAAACAGATTTAGTTTACACTATAGGTAAAGATGGAGAAGTTCATACTATGGATAGGCAAAAGTGTGAAGAGGAAGAAAAAGAATGCTTCGATTCAATCAAAGAATTAGCCGATAGTCAAAAACAAAATGAACAACAATCTCAACAACAAGAAGTTGACGATTTGGAAAGATAGAAAATGTGTGTATGTTTGAAAATATACTTAAAAAGTAGTATAATTATTATAATGAACAAGGGGTGATGCATATGGAAGAAATGGAAGAATTAATAAATAAAATAGCATCTGGTGAAGTAAAAGAGGAAGAGTTATCTGAAGAAGAAAAAAATAGCGTTATTAGGTATTGTCAAGAAGAAGAAAAGAAACTGGACAAAGAGATAAAAAAAGTAAGAAAAGAAAAGGAGAAAAGTTTAAAGAAAGCACAAAAGTATATAAACGGAATTAAAAAACTTGATGAAATTATGAAAAAGGAGGGATAACTATGATAAAGTTACCCGCATTTATCGATAACCTTTTTAAAAAGAGAAAAGAATTAGATAAAGAAAACCTTGAAAGAGAACAAGCAAATGAAATATTAGTTAAAGTTGAAACTTCATTTGGAGACAAAGTAAGTACTGCTATTAAAGTAGCTAAAAAAGGTATAGGTAAAGGTGTTAAAATAGCAATAGTAGTTGCAGTTACTACAGGTGCCTTCACCATTGCAAATACTAGAGCAGCTAATGCTGTAAAAGAAGAGGCAACTCAGTCTATAAGTGATAGTGCAAAAGCTCAAGATGATGAACAAATTCAAGTAGAAGTAGATGTTCAAGTAGAAGAACAAACTCAAGAAAAACAAGAATATACTAGAGGAGAAGACAGAAGTCAAACAGTTGTGTATGACGAAAAAGGCTACGCTGAACAGGACCTAAAAGAAGAAGTTACTCATAAAAATGTCGAAAAAGAATCAGAAACAGAAATAGAGGGTGAGAAAGAAACAACTTTTGAATCTAAAGATAAACAAGCTGCTCAAGAGGAGATACAATTTTCTCAAGAGGAGGATGTTTCAGATGAGGTTCTTAAAAAGATAGCAGGAGAAGATATAAAAGATAAAGAACAAGAACAAAAGCAAGAACAAGAGCAAGAACAAAAGAGTGCAGGCGAAGTAGTTACAGATGAACAAAAAATAGATGACTTGTTTGCACAAGCAGATTTCGGCGAAAGATAATATATAATGTAGAATTATAAAAAAGCAGGTTTGACCTGCTTTTTTTGTCCCCTTTAGATCAAAATTTTACAAAAAAATAAAGAAATTTAATAAAAACAGTTGACATAATATAGAAAAATGTGTTATAATAAAAAAGTCGTTGACACGAAAAAACGTAGTATTAAATGTAGTAATAGGGGGAATAATATATGTCAGTATTAAAAAAAGTAAAAAATTTAGTTGAAAAAAGAAATGAAGTAACAAAAGAAAGAAATGATGCAGAAAAAGCTAGTACATTAGCTGCACAAACAGAAGAAGCTTTAGCAAGAAGATGTGATGAAATAAATGATAACTATGTTCCAAGACATGCAAAAAAGAGTCATAAGCTAAGAAATGCGGCGCTAATGGTTGGTGGAGCAGGTGTTGGAGTACTTGCAGCAGTTAGTTTCATGTATAAGGATGACAAAAAAATAGAAATGCCAAAAGAACCTACACCAATTATACATCCAAGTGATGAAGATAAAGAAGAAAAAGTAGAAGAAAAGAAAAACAATACAGTAATAAAAGGTGAAGATAGAAGTAATTCAATAAATTACGATAAGAACGGTTATGCTGAGGCAGATCTTAAAGATAAAAAAACATATGGTGGCGAAAAAGAACCTGACCAAAAAGAATATGAAACTGTTGTTGAAGGACCAAAAGAAAATACATTCAAAAATGAAAATAATGATAAACTTGAAGAAGCATATGATGAAGTACAATTCAAGGGTCAAGAGGAAGAAGAACAAGATAAAGAAGACGTGCAAGTTCCAGATAAAGGTGATGATATTCAACAAGAAGAAAAAGAGCCAGAACAAACAGAAAAAGGTACTGTTGTTACAGATCCTGACAGAATTGCCGAACTTGAAGAAGAAATTGAGTGGGAAAGATAATTTGAATATTATGAAAAAAGCAAATCTAAAAATAGATTTGCTTTTTTGCGCCTTAATAGTTATATGGTAATGGTATATTGTATATTGTAAGAGAATATAATTTTAAAATGGGGAATTAACTGAGCATATGCTTAATAAAAGCAAGCTCGTATTTCCTCATTTTTTATACTAAATAATAAACTAACATTATTTATTACTTAATACATAAAAATTGAAAAAAATTATGTTTTTATGCTAAAAATCACACCATGTTCACAATTTTGTAGTAAAATATGATATGTAATATTATATATGGAGGAATAGTATGGCATATATTGAGTTTGATAATATTAAAAAAGAGTATAAAATGGGCGAGGTTACTATAAATGCATTAAATGACACAACATTTTCTGTAGATAAGGGACAACTTGTAGTAATAGTAGGTCCAAGTGGTGCTGGAAAAACTACTACATTAAATATTTTAGGTGGTATGGATTCAGCAACATCCGGAAAAGTAATGGTAGATGGAAAAGAAGTAACAAGTCTAAAAGGAAGAGAACTAATAAAATATAGAAGAGAAGATATAGGATTTGTTTTTCAGTTTTATAACTTAGTACAAAATCTAACTGCAAAGGAAAATGTGGAACTTGCAACTCAGATTTGTTCTGATTCACTAGATCCAGATGAAGTATTAGATAATGTAGGACTATCTCAAAGAAAAAATAACTTTCCATCACAGCTTTCAGGAGGAGAACAGCAAAGAGTCGCAATAGCCAGAGCAATTGCTAAAAATCCTAAGTTGTTACTTTGTGATGAGCCTACAGGAGCTCTAGATTATAAAACAGGAAAACAGATACTTAAACTATTACAAGATACATGCAAGAAAGGAAAAATGACTGTACTAATTATAACTCATAATACTGCAATTGCACCAATGGCAGATAAAGTTATATATTTTAAAAATGGTTCGGTAGAAAAAATAGAAAATAACTCAAACCCTACACCAGTAGAAGATATAGAGTGGTAGATAAATTTATTAGATAGGAGGGAAAGTCAATAATAATGAAAAAGGCACTACTAAAAGATAGTTTAAAAGAAATAAAAAATACATATAAAAGATTTATATCCATTTTACTAATGGCTTTCCTTGGTGTAGGCTTTTTTGCTGGACTTAGAGCATCATCACCAGATATGGTGGATACTATAGATAAGTACTATGATAATCAAAATGTATACGATATACAAGTAATTTCAACACTTGGACTTACAGATGAAGATATAGAAGCACTATCTAAAGTGGATAATGTGGAAAACGTATATGGCAGCTATGAAGTTGATGGAAAAATAGAGACTGAAAATAGCGAGATTGTGGCTAAAGTTATAGCATTATCCGGTGTTAATAACCCAATGTTACTTGAAGGAGAAATGCCACAAAACGTAAATGAATGTTTAGTCGAACCTTCATTTTTAATAGCTAATGATAAACAAATAGGAGATAAAATAATAATAGAAATAGAAGATACAACTAACGACTCTGGAGATAAGATTCCTGTATTAAAGCATAAAGAACTTACTATAACAGGTACAGCAAAGAGCCCATTATATATATCTAGAGATAGAGGTAAAAGTAGCTTAGGTGCTGGAACAATAAACTATTATATATATGTAGCAAGCGATAATATAAACGTAGAAGATATTTATACAAGCGTATATATTACAGCAAAAGATGCGAAAAAATATACAACTTCTAGCGAAGAATATGAAGATTATATAGAAGAATTAAAACAAAATATTGAGGCAATTAAAGAGGAAAGAGAAAATGCTAGAAAGCAGAGCCTTGTAAATGTTGCAGATAAAAAAGTTAAAGAAGCACAAGAAGAACTAGATACTCAGAAAAGAGATGCAGAGTCTAAAATAGCTGATGCTGAGAAAGAACTAGAAAATGCAAGAAAAGAAATTCAAGATGGTGAGGCACAAATATATCTAAATGAGCAAAATGCATATGTACAATTTAATAATGCTCAGCAAGAACTAGATAATGCTAAAACTCAGCTACAAACAAAAGAGCAAGAGCTAAATAATACTAATTTTGATGATTTAGAACTAAAAAAACAAGAGCTACAAACTAACTTAGATACAGTAAATATGACTATACCAGCTTTGCAAACTCAATATGAGTCATTATCTAAACTACTAGAAGATGAAAACTTACCAATAGATCAAAGACAAATATATGAGGCACAAAAAGCAGCTCTTGAGGGGCAAATAATAGAACTACAGGGAGCAAAACAATCTTTAGAGGCTGGAATACAAGAGATAGAAAATGGTATAGCTTATGCAAAACAGCAACTTGAAAATGGCAGGTATGAACTTGAACAAGCAAAAGCTGAACTTGAAAGACAAGAGCAACAGTTAAATAATACTAAATGGACAACATATACACAAATAGCAAATGCAAAAACAGAAATTGAAAATGCTAAGGTAGAATTACAAAATGGAGAAGAAGAACTAGAAAAAAATAAAAAGGATTTTGATGAGAAAATAGCAGATGCTCAAAAAGAGCTAGATGATGCAAAAGAGAAAATAGCAGATATTGAGAAGCCTAACTGGTATATTTTAGATAGAAATACAAATGCTGGATATGTTAGCTTTAAACAGGATACAAAAGCAATAGAAAATATAGCTAAAGTGTTTCCACTTGTGTTTTTCTTGGTCGCAACGCTCATTTCGCTCACATCAATGACTAGAATGGTAGAAGAAGAAAGAACTCAAATTGGTACTTTTAAAGCATTAGGGTATAGTAACTTACAAATAACTAGAAAATATGTTTTATATGCTAGCCTTGCTTGTATAGTGGGTGGTTTCTTAGGTGCATGTGTAGGCTTTGTATTGCTACCAAAAGTATTATGGGCATTGTATGGTATGATGTACCAGATAACAGATATAAGAATTAACTTTAAACTAGATATTGCTATACTTGGACTTGTCTTAATTAGTGTCTGCATTGTTGGTGCAACAGTATATACAGCATTTAAAGAATTAAAAAATACACCAGCAGTTTTAATGAGGCCAAAATCTCCTAAGTCTGGAAGTAGAGTAATGCTTGAAAGAATTCCTTTTATATGGAAAAGATTAAACTTTAGTAATAAGGTTACAGTAAGAAATCTATTTAGGTATAAAAAGAGATTCCTTATGACAATAATAGGAATACTAGGATGTACAGCACTTATTCTTACTGGATTTGGTATTAGAGATTCTGTAACAAGAATACTACCAAGTCAGTTTGGTAATGTATTTTGCTATGATTTCCAAATTACATTAAAAGATAGCATTTCTAAAGAGGCAAAAAACAAAATTATAAGTGATATAGAAAATGATGTTAGATTTGAAAAGAATGCTAGGGTATATATGACTTCTGGTAAATTAACAAGTAGTGAGTCTAGCGAAGATGTAGAGGTTATAGTACCAGAAGATGAACAGGCAATAGATGGAATTATAAATATAAGAGATGTAAAAACTCATGAAAAGACTATACTAAAAGACAACGAAATATGTATAACAGATAAAGTTGCACAACTACTAGGTGTTAGAGTTGGCGATACAATTACATTGGAAAATACAGATGATTTAAAGGTAGAAGTTAAAATCTCAGACATTGTAGAAAACTATGTAAGTCACTATGTATTTATGAATAAAGTAACTTATGAAAGTTTATATAATGAAAAGTACAATAGCAATGTAATATTAACAAAGAATGTAGAACTTACTAAAGATGAAACTAATGCACTTGCAACTGAAATTATGAACAGAAATGAAGTTTCATCAGTTAGCAATATAACAGCATTATCTGATTCAATTCAAGATATGATGAGCTTGTTAAACTATGTTGTAGTAATACTTATAGTTTCAGCAGGACTTCTAGCATTTGTTGTACTATACAACTTAGCAAATGTAAATATTAGTGAGAGAATAAGAGAGCTTGCAACAATTAAAGTATTAGGTTTCTACGATAATGAAGTATACTCATACATAGCAAGAGAAACAGTAATACTAACAATAATTGGAATTGTGTTAGGCTTATGCTTTGGATATGTGCTAAATTACTACATCCTTGGCACTTGTGAAATCAACATGCTTAGATTTACTAAAACAATTAACCCAATAAGCTATGTATACTCAGTGCTAATTACAGTGGTATTTACAGTAATTGTAAACATAGCAACATACTTCTCTTTGAAGAAGATTAACATGATAGAGAGTTTGAAGAGTGTGGAGTAGAGAAAAAACGACAAAAAATAGCAGGTTTTAGACCTGCTATTTTTGCTGTAATGTAGAAATATATGTAAAATTGTAGTATAATGCAAAACCTAGAAAAATTAAAAAGTTATGTAAGAAAATTACAAAAGTAAATAGAAAGAGAAAAATAATTTATGAATTAAAATGTAGAAATAAAAAATACAAATAAAAATAGGAGATAATGAATTTATTCACACCAAAATATAGTTACTTGAATAAAAGTTGAACATTAGAAATAAAAAGTATGTGTTTATAATTGCTTAAATATTTTTACTCACAAAAATGCACGACTTAAATAGGCTTAATGTAAAATTGTAAGCAAAAAAATTATGAAGTATTTTATAAACAATTAAATTTTTTATAGAACGATTCAAAAACTAAAGAAGTTTGAATAGCAAAATAAATAATATTTGAAATAGAAATAAGCTAGGTACTTTTTGCCCTATAGGAGTTTAATGAATAAAATTTATGTATTTGAGTTGGTAGATAAAAACAAGAAAATGTAATTTATATTTCAAGGCAAGCAGTTATCTTAGAAGTCCACAAAATTGAAGCTACTCAATTCTATTTAATGAAATTAGATTTCTTTTTAAAATAAAAAGAATTTATAAAGAAGTAGAAAAATGTAAAGTAAATTTCTCTATATTTGTTGAGAAAAAAGTCGACTTATGATATAACATCAATAGTGATATTTAATGGAGTAGTGTGATGATAGAATATAATTTGGAACCAGAGTATGAAAGTTGTTTAGATGAAATAGACAAAATAAAGAAGAAAAATGAAAATATTAAATGGGAAGAAATTAAAAAATTTAAAAATAGTTATGAGGGGCTATGGGAAATATATGGATTCCCAAAAGACTATAAGGAAAAATGGGATCAACTAGTTGATTATAGAAAAAGCATTGAAGAAAGATCTGAAAAATCAACAGGATATTTATATGATACAGGAAATGTTAGGCAAGCTATAACTGTGCCTACAAATTCAAATTCTGCATGGATGGTTTTTAAGAAAATGCTAATGGAAAAATTCCCTGGTAGAGAAACTTTAGTAAATTCTGAAAATAGTGCTAAAAGAATTCTTGAAAGTTTAAAAAGAGAGTCGAAAGATGAAGAATCAGGTAAAGGATTGGTTATGGGGTATGTTCAATCAGGAAAGACTACTAATATTGAATCTGTAATAACAATGGGAGCCGACTATGGATATAATGTTTTTATTATGTTATCAGGAACTATAGAAAATTTAAGAAAACAAAATTTAAATAGGCTACAAAGTGATATTGAGTTTTCTCCAAACTCAAACGTGCAATGGAAATTTTTTGATAATATTAAAGGTGTAAGACTAGATGGCTATTTACAAAATGAAAAAGCAAGAATAGTAACAGTTTGCCTAAAAAATTCTACTAGACTAAAGAATTTAAATAAGTGGCTAATAGATTCTACATCACCTGTGACAAAAGCTAAAATGAATATTGTTATTATTGATGATGAGGCTGATCAAGCAAGTTTAAATACTAAAAAAATGAAAGAAGAAATTGAAAGAACTAAAATCAATAAATTAATTCTAGAACTTGTAAATTGCAAAAAGTTTCATTCTACTAATTACATTAGTTATACAGCAACCCCCTATGGAAATTTTTTAAATGAAAATAGTGAAGAAAGTTTATATCCAAAGAACTTTATAGTATCATTACCAAAATCCAGTCAATATATTGGTGCAGGGGAGATATTTGGCAATGAGGATGATATAATAGATCCATTACCAGTATTAGAAGAAATAAGTGAAAATGACTATGAAAAAATGGAAAATTTAAGTTCTAATGGCTTGAATTTTCCTGAATCATTAAAAAATTCAATTTGCTGGTTTATTTGTACATTAGCTGTACAGAGACATAAGAAATCGTTGAAGCCAGTAAGTATGCTTATTCACACAAATACAAATACAGGAGTTCACAGGGCTACTGCAGGTGCCGTTGAAACATGGTTAAATATTAACAAAAGTAATTTGCTGGATGAATGTAAAAGAATATATAATATAGAAAAAAATAAATTATCAAAAGAAGACTTTTTACGAGTTATGAGCAGCTACAATTATGATGGATTACATCCTGTAAATGATTATCCAAGGTTTGAAGATATCGAAGGTGAAATAAAATCTATTTTAGATGCAGAAATTTCGCATATAACAATAACTGAAAAAGGAGATTTGAAATTTCATAGAGGCATACATATAGTAATAGATAATTCTAACAATAAAAGGGGAATAGATGAAAACGGAAATTTTATTAGATTGGCTTATCCTGAAAATGGAACTGTAGATGTTGCTAGTGGGATAATTGTAATTGGTGGAAATACATTAGCTAGAGGATTAACATTGGATGGTTTAACATCTTCTTATTTTTCAAGAAAAGTTTCTCAGGCAGATAGTTTAATGCAAATGGGTAGATGGTTTGGTTACAGAATAGGATATGAATTATTGCCAAGAATTTGGCTAACAAGAGAAGCAGAAGCAAAATTTAAGGAAGTATCATATATAGAAAATAGATTAAGGGAAGATTTAAAAAAGTATGATTTAGGAACTAAACCTTCTGAGTATGCTCCTAAAATACAAAGCTCATATTTGACGAGATTTTTATTAACATCAAGGAATAAATCTCAAAACGCATCTAGAGCTGGTGCTACATATGAAAAAGTAGATAATCAAACAGTAGTGTTTGATAGTAATCCAACAATCCAAAAAGAAAATAAAGAGAATACTATAGAATTTATAAAAAGATTATTTGATAAAAAAATATATAAAATAGTAAAAGATTGTTATGTATTTAATAATATTAATTATGAAGAAATTGAAGGGTATCTTTTTAAGAATTTAAAGTATTATAAACAGGATAGATTTTTTGGAAATATTAATGATTTTTATAAGTGGATGAATGAGCAAAAAAATGACGTTAGGCTAAACAATTGGGATATTATTATTGAAAACGACAATAAAAGTGAAAATTCAAAAAAAGAGAAAATTAAAATTACAGAAGGAATAGAAATAAGCAAAGTAAATCGTTCGCAAAGAGTAAAACACTTGGAAAATACAATAGATATAGGTGTTTTAAGAAATCCTAAAGATCGAGAGAATGCATGCTTGTATGAAAAAGGACATAATGGAGGGTTAGAAGAAGTAGAAAGACCAAAGTTGTTTATATATTTTATAGATAAAAATTCAACAGTTCAAAGAATAAGCAATGACAAAGAAGGAAATCCAACAAGAATGGATTTAAATTTTGAAACAGAT
Organism: uncultured Clostridia bacterium; assembly: GCA_947625075.1. GTDB lineage: Bacteria > Bacillota > Clostridia > TANB77 > CAG-508 > CAG-793. The sequence goes on along the minus strand of CANQMY010000007.1, from coordinate 10,481 downwards.
ATATTAGGATTGTATGTATATATTCCTAACACCAAAAAAGAAAATAAAAATAGAGTAGTATGGACCCAAGAAATGAGAGAGGATATAAATGAAATTTGATTATGAAATATTAAGAAATGAATATATGGGTATATCAGGAAGCTCCTTATTAAGAGTTATTCAAAATAATGATATGCCAATTTTAGACTTGTTGACAAGAGAGGCAATTCAAAACTCACTTGATGCAAAATTAGAAAATAGCACAAGTGTTGACGTTGAAATAAATGTTTCAAAGTTTGATAAAAACAAATTGGCTAATAGTATAGAACCTTTTGGTAATAAGCTATTAGAAAAATATAAAAATCAAAATCTTGATATATTTATAAGTTTTAGTGATACAAATACAACTGGCTTAATTGGACCCAAAAATATGAGCGAAGTAAAAAATGATGATTATGGAAAATTTATAAATTTGATTTTTAATATTGGAAAAGCTCAAACTATGGAAAACGCAGGTGGATCTTGGGGATATGGGAAAACAGTATATTATAGAGCAGGAATAGGATTGGTAATATTTTATTCAAGAATAAAATGCGAAGATAAATATGAATCTAGGATGATTATTTCACTAGTAGAAGATGAAAGAGATACAATTATACCAAGCTATAAAAATGAAAGCAGACCTAAAACAGGAATCATGTGGTTTGGAAGAAAAAATGGAGAATTTGATCAATTGAGCCCTATAACAAATGAAGATGAAATAAAACAAATATTAGAAATTTTTCAACTAAAAGCTTTTGGTGGAGATAGTACAGGAACAAAAGTTATAATTCCATTTATAGATGAAAAGAAACTTTTAGATGATAGTAATAAAGATGACAACGTTTTACCATGGAACGATAGTGTGTGTAAATATATAAAAGTTGCAGTGCAGAGATGGTATGCACCAAGATTAATGAATCCTCTTTTTAAGGATAATCCATATTTAAAATTAAAAATAAATAATAAATATTTCAATCCGGAAGAAGATTTTTTACCATTATTTAAGAAAATACAGCAACTCTATAATGCAGGAGTTGATACTATAAAAGATAATAATATAATGGTCGAAAATATAAAGTTGATGAATACATTTGTAAATGAATCAAAAGCAGGTAAAATTGCTTATGTAAAAGTAAATAAGGATGAATTAAAAATGAATCCACCATATAATGAACCAAGTCCATATTTTCAAATATTTAATACAAAATATAATGAAAAAGATGATGGATATCCAATAATTACATTTTGCAGAAGACAAGGAATGCTATTAAGATATGACGTTGAGGAGAGCTGGTCTAACAGTATAAAAGCAGATGAAGATAATTATATTATTGGATTGTTTATAGCAAATTCAAATAATATAGTAAAAGTAAAAGAAGATAATGAAGAAAAAAGCTTTGAAAAATATTTGAGAGAATGTGAAAAAGCAGATCATGCTGATTGGATAGACTTATCTAATTATACAATTATTAAAAGAATTCAAAATCAAATAAAGAATAAAATTAACAATTGCTATAATGATATAGTGTATGAAGAAAATAGAAGTGCTGATACAAGACTGAGTAGATTATTGACAAATAGGCTATTACCGCCAATAGGATTTGGAAAAAGGCCATCTTCATTTAATAAGAGTGAAAAAGACCAGGCAATTGCAGTGAATAAATTTTTGAAGAAAAGCTCAAAATCTAATTTGAATTTAATTGATGAATCAATAATTAGAAATAGCATAGATAAAACTATAAGTAAGGACTTTGAAATAAACTTTAATTCAAGCAATATAAAAATGGAATATGAATTTGAAATTGCAGCTGAAGACTTTAACTATACAGGAAATAAATGGGAAGATGATTTTGAAGAAAAAGAATTTCCAGTAGAATTGATAAAGATTGAATTATTGACGTATGGAGAAGGAGAACAAATACAATATTATATAAATAAAAAAATAAATAAATATATTAATAGATTTGAAGACGATAATATAATTTTGGAAAAAAGATATACTACAAAACTAAATAAGTGGATTGGTTGGAACATTATATTAAAACAAGATAGTGAATTAACGAAAATTAGAGGTAGATTATGTTATAAATATAATAATAGAGATTATAAAGGAATTCTATCTAAAGTAAAAGAGGAGATAAATAATGAGTAATTTATTAGAAAGTTTTCCAACTTTAAATGATAGTTTAATAGAAAAAAGCGGATTTAAGATTAATGAGATAAAAATTAGTTATATGAAAAATAACACAACTAGGAAGCTAGAATTAACACCGATTGAGAAAAATCAGTATTTTTTAGATGACGAATATGGAACATGGGCACCTTTAGATAATAATTTAAATATTGATATTAATTGTACGATTCAAGATAAAAATGTATTATTTAATGAAGAATATGGAGTTGCTAATAAAAATTCTATTTTAGGCATTGCTATTAATTATTATTGTAGAAAAGTCAATAAAAATATAAGCAAAAAAATTGCTAGAATAGATTATAATGAAAACGAGCCAAAATTAGAATTCAATATAAATTTAAATTTTGAAAATGGAGAATTGGCAGATAAGCTAGGAATAAAATTTATATTATATGTAGATAAATCATATGAAAATAATATATATGCAAATAATAGTGGTACAGTATTAGGTACATATAAAGAGCTAGAAATATTTATAGAAGGAAAAGGATCATTATTTCCTATAAAAATAATTGATGATGTGAATAAACCATTATGGTATGCAGAATTTAATTATATTGATATTAATGAAGATTTATTCGAAGAAAATAATATTTGTTTATATTTGAATAAGGCTCATAAAAATTTTAAAAGTTTGAACACTGAAGGGACAATTATAACACCGTTAATGGAGGAAATTGTTTCAGAATTTATAGCATTATTTATAGAAGACGCTATTAGCAAAGAAAATGTGGAGAACATTTGCAATGCAGAATATGAAGAAGAACGGTTAATTGGAAATGTAGCAAAGTATTGGATTAAATTTCTAAATATTGGAGTAAATGAATTTAAGGATATTTTATTTTCAGTGAAAAATGCAATAGATACTTTAATAGATTAAGGAGAAAAAAATGGATTGGTTAAGATTGAATAAAGCAAAATCCAAAAAATGCTTTGATGAAATGAATGAAAAAAGTAAATTTGACTCTAGTTGTGAGGAAAGCTATGATGAATTAAAAAGCGATATTTTTAAAGAATTTTATGAAACTCTTAGGGAACTAAAAATAGAAGTAAATAATGTAAAAAATAGAGCGTATGAAGTAGACTATATTTTTGGAATAAAATTATATAAGTTAATGACTTTTAAATATAAAATAAGTGAAAATGAAGCAGGAAATGATGATGTTTGGAGATATATTCAATTAAAAGTTTGTCCCCAAATTATAAAGTATAGATACGGAATAAACGAGGATAGATACTATAAAGAATCAAGAAGAATGTGGCTAAAAACACTTTGGTGGTATGTTTATTTAGCATGGAAAGATAATGAGGAAACAACGAAGAAAATTTTAAGTGAAAATACTACAGATACAATACTAAATATAATAGATAGAACGGGTACATATGGATATAGAAGAGAATTATTTAATGAAATTTTGTATAAGAAATATTTGTATAAAGTGACGGATAGAGACCAATTTAGAAAAATAATGACCTTAAATACAATGAAGGTTCAAGTAATAGATCCATTCTTAGTTAATGGAGGAATAGAAAAATATGTAGAAGAATTATTTGTAGAAAGTGGAGTAAGAATTAATGAATTTAGAAGATCTTAAATTAAAATTAAAATTTCTAGAAGATGGAGATAGAGTATATAAATTAGATGCAAATATTAATGATTTTTATGTTATAAAAGACAATGGATGGTATGGAATTGGAATAGATATTAACTTAGACAAAGCAGAGTTTTTTGAAAAATTTGAAAATGTTAGAATGATAACTAAGATAAAATATTTTTCAAACAAGAACCATAAATTATTAGAATTGATTACTAATAAAGAATGTTTAATTGAAGAATTTTCGCTAGTATGTTTTGATTTTATTAATAAATTTGATAGTGAAAAAGTTAATGAAAATATAATTGAGAAAGCAAATGAATGGTGGGAAGAATGGAAAAAGCTTCTAGGAAACGTGTTAAAAAGTGAGAGAGACTATGATTTCTTGGGTGAACTTTTGGCATTGAATTATGTTTTAAATGAAGATACAAAATCTACTTATTCTAATTTAGCAAGCCATGACATTGAATTACCGCAATATAGCATAGAAGTAAAAACTACGACTGAAAAATATAGTGCTGAGATCCATGTTAATAGTCAATATCAACTAGAAAATAATACAGATATGCCGTTGAAATTAATTTTTATAAGATTGGAAAAATCACAAACTGGATATTCAATAAGTGATGTTATAGAGAGTTTAAAACTTAAAAATTATGATGTTAGTAACTTAAATAGACTTGAAAAAATAGGTACATCTAGTATAAATGAAAAATACAGAATTTTAGAAGCTAGACTATATAATGTAGATGATAAGTTTCCAAAAATAACATTAAATTCATTAAAAAATAATGAGCTACCTAAAGGAATTATTAAAATTGAATATATTGTAGACTTAGATGATATTGATTATGAAACTATAAATTTAAATTTTTAAAGGAGAGATATTATAATGATAAGATTGGCTACAGTTTTTAGTGGAATTGGAGCAATAGAACAGGCTTTAAAACAGATGAATATAGAATATAAAATTGTTTTTGCATGTGACAATGGAGAAAGATATTTAGATATAGATCAAAAAGGTATAAAAAAACAGATAAAAGGTTTATCAGAAGAAGAAAAAGAAAAAAAAATAAGAGAAATTTATAACGAAACCGGAAAAGAAAATAATGTAAAAAAATCATATTTTGCTAATTATGATATTACAGAAGATAGATGGTATGAAGATATTAGATTTTTAAATGGAAAAAAATATAAAGGACAGGTTGACTTATTAGTAGGTGGAAGCCCATGTCAAAGTTTTTCAACATATGGTAAAAGAGGCGGACTAGAAGATACGAGAGGAACGCTTTTTTATGATTATGCAAGATTGATTAAAGAAATTCAACCTAAAGTATTTATATTTGAAAACGTTACAGGCTTACTAAATCATGATGAGGGAAAAACTTGGAATGTAATAAAAGACGTGTTTAAAAGTTTGAATTATAGTATTAAATCCAGAGTGATGGATGCTCAATTCTATGGGTTACCACAAATGAGAAAAAGAGTGTTTGTTGTTGGAATAAATAATAATATTGATCATGAAAAGGAATTTGAATTTCCTAATTATGTTGAGTTAAAGGACAAGGCATCAGATTTCTTAGACGAAGAAGTTGATGATAAATATTATCTGGGGGAAAAAGGTTTTATGTATGTAACAACGCCTGAAAAAAACGAAGGAAGAGCAAGAGTTAACAGGGATATTATAGGGTGCCAAACGGCTAACCAACAATTTAATTGGATAGGCGATTTTAGAGTAGAAAAACCAAAAGAGAGTTTTTATAAAGACAAAAGAATATTTGTTGGTAATTATAATGGACAGGATGCGGTAGCAAGAAAATTGACTCCAAATGAATGCTTGAAACTTATGGGGTTTAAAGATTTTAAAGTAGTAGTCCCAGATACTGCTGCATATAGGCAATCGGGAAATTCAATAGCGGTTCCTGTATTGAAAGAAATTACAAAATCGATTATGGAATCAATAAATTTTGAAGATAAAAAGGATGAAAATTAATGAGTGATAATAGTAATATTTGGTATTTAGATAGAGGAAAAAATTTTTTTACAGATGAAGGAAAAGATTTATTTAATACTATAATCAATGTTTCAAATACTTATTTATATATCGAAAAAATGACGTCTAGTGAGTTTATAGAAAAGCTTCCTCAAAGAATGAAAAAATCAAGAAATCCAAATGCTTTATTAACAACTGCAAGGAATATTGGAATAATAAACAAGCAAAATAGGATAGGAAAGAATATACAATTTTATCTTAATGATCAACTAAAATATGAAGAATTGATTTTTGAAAATTTAACAAAAGTCAATTATGATAAAGAAAGTTCATATCCTGTAAAGCCTTTTATAGTGATTTGTAAAACTTTATATAGATTATATACTTTGGATAAAAAGGAAGCATATATAACTAAAGCTGATTGCATAAAGTATTTGTATAACATAACAGATTATTTTCAAATTACAAACGAATATTGTGACAATATTATAAAAAGTCGTAGCTTTGATAGAGAATCTGCAGCAGTATTAGATATTTGGTTTAATGCATTACAAAACTTTAATATATTTTTACATAATGAAGACACATCTATACTAAAATTAAATGAAGATGAATTGTGTTTTTATAAATTTATTGATAAAGAAGGGGATAATATTCCTTGTTATTTAAATGGCAGCAGTAAATATGAATCTTACTATGATGACTTGGGTAGTGACGATTTGGGAATTAATTATATTGTGCCTACAGTTGAAATAAATAAAACTAATAGCTTTAATATGAAAGATGCAAAAAAAATATATGAGTATTTATTTGGAATATGTCCATGTGAAAATACTAGCTTAATTAGCAACAAATATTATGGTATATATATACCATTTAAAAGTATTAAAAATATTGCTATTAGAAAAATATATAAAAGCGATACCAATTTGGGAAATTTACTATTTGCATATAATAATTATTTTATAAACAAGGAGGATAATGGATGAGTAATAGAAGTAAAAAGAAGAGTCCAATAACAAGAGAGTTAATAATTCCTACATTTGAGGCATTAAAAGAATTAGGAGGATCTGGAACAATTGCCGAAATATATGATTCTATATTAAATAATAAAGAGTTAGGTTTAACTGAGGAAATGATAGTGGAACCTCATTTAGGAAGTACAAGGCAAACAGAATTAGAATATCAATTGGCATGGGCTAGAACTTATTTGAAAAATTATGGAGTTATTACCAACACTGCAAGAAGAGTTTGGATGATAACATCAAATTATAGTCAAGTAAACCCAAATAGTTTAAATGTTAAATTAATTATGGATAAGAAAAAGGCTCAAAGCAATGTTAGAAATGACAAAATAGAAGAAATATACGAAGAGAAAATAGATGAAGAGCAGCCCTGGATTATTAAACTAGATAGGATACTAAAAAATATGGATCCGTATGCTTTTGAAAGATTATCAATGCTATTGTTAAGAGAAATGGGATTTATAGATGTTAAGGTAACTAAAAAATCCGGTGATGGAGGGATAGATGGATTTGGAAAATTGCAGATAAATGGAATTATAACATTTAATGTCGCTTTTCAATGCAAAAGATATAATAGTTACCCTGTAACAGTAGAAGAAATAAGAAATTTTAGAGGAGCTTCAGCAGCTAGCATGGATAGGCAATTATTTATTACTACAGGAACTTATTCAAAACCAGCTATAGAAGAAGCTAAGGATTCTGCTAAGAAACCTATGGACTTAATTGATGGTGAAGAATTTATTGATATGCTACTTAAATATAATATAGGTGTAAAAGAAGTAAAAGCATATGAAGTAGATGAAGAGTTTTTTCAAAAAATATAAAACCATTAAAGGAATGGTTCCTTTAATGGTTTTATTGGTGTTATAGAAAACCACTTCATTATATCCTTAGATTTTTTATTTAAGATCGGCTTCCTCTATTTTCTTATTTTTGTTTCTTAATTTTTCTTCAGACATTATTATCTTACATATAGTTGTAATTATATTATTAGATAATAGCAGAAAGTAAATATTTAAAGGAAAAGCTACGTAAAAAATGCATTTAAAAATTGTAATATTGCTACAAAAAAAGTTTAATGCTATTAATATAATTACATCAAGAAATCCTATATAAATTAAAAGCTTAAATGATTTGTTAAATACATTTATTACGTTAAATTCTTTTAATAGTTTTAAAACATAAGAATTTTCACTTTGTTGTATCATAACAAAAATTGTAGAAATAAATCCAATTAATATTGATACAAAAGTAATTACATCAGCAATAGTACTATCTATATTTGTTATATAATTAACATATTGAGAAATATTTATAGCATCTAAGAAAATTACGACTATAAAAGATATAAATGTAATAATTCTAATTAAAACGTTATTTATTTCCATTTGATATAATCTCCTAATTAAAAAATAAATTATTTTTATATTTTTCTGTCATTTTATTTATGATGTCTTTAAAATCTATGATTTCTCCTTTTGCGTAAACAATTGATAAAGTATCATGAATTCTTGAGTCCATGAAGTCAGTAATTTGCATATTAGCTCTTTCGTCAGGAACAAATCCAAGTTCAAGATTTTTAACATTGTTGTTATTCATTAAATCTTGGAAAACTTCAAAATCATCATCTTCTATTTTTATTACATTGGAAGATTTTCCCATTGAAAATTCAACATTAATAATAGAAGAATTAACAGCTAAAGCAGAATCTATAACGTTACAAATAGAGGTATTCTTATTATATTGTTTAAATTTAACTGGTAATAAATTTTTATTTTTTTCATTTCTAATACGAAGTTTAAATTTTTTTAACTTAGAACCCTTTAATATAGATTTCTTTTTTGAATCTAAATTGTGTATGGATTCAAGATAAATATTATTTTTTAAAAATGAAGAAAAAAATTCTTCAATACCTTTTGTCCCAACTGCATATATATTCCTTTGCATACATAATATTTGCTTTGACGGATCATAAAGAATACACAATGCTTCTGAAATCATTTCGTTTTCTTTTAGCAAAATTTGGCGTGAATTTCCATTAGTGTCAATAATAATCGGTATAGTAGATGATCTACTTTTAAAAAAAATTAATTCCCATAATCTTGAATTTTTATTAAATTCAATAAAACTTAATAATAAATTTTCTCCATTATAGTTTATACATCTATCTTTAACTTCTTTTTTAGATAATGAATCTAATAAAACAGATATATCTATAGTGTCTCTACTAAAATTATTGCCATATTCTCGATTAAGTTGGCAAGTATTGTAATATTCTATTGTTATTTTCCTTTGATTCATTTTTTTGTCCATTACTTGTTCCCTCATAATATGAATTTTATCATGAATTTTTTTAAATATAAAGTATTTTTTGACAAATTAATGGATAAAAGTATAAAAAATTACATTTTGTTTTGCTAAAGTACAATTCTTAAAATTTAAAACGTAAAAATTACATTAATGTGTATTAATAAATATGTTAAAAGAAGATTTAACTCATCACGAGAAAAAAGCAGGTATTTGTATAGAATATAAGTAAAATTTTGTATTTTATCTTCTTTTAGCTCTATACAATAATTATTTATAGTTTCAATAGTAGTACTTTCATAAATAGCTAATAAATATTTAAAAATAGATTATTACTATTAAATCTTCTATAAATAATAAATTTTTATATTGCAGTATATTTGTCGAAATATTGTGAAAATTGTAATTCTATGATATAAGTATAGTAGCATTTTGTATATTTATAAAGGGTGATACTTATGAAAGAAATAATAGAAAAACTAGATAAATTTAATAAGGAAAGAGACTGGGATAAATTTCATTCACTAGAAAATTTAGCAAAGTCTATTTCAATTGAGGCTGGAGAATTATTAGAATGCTTTCAATGGGATAATGAAAATTATAATAAAGATGAGGTATGTGAAGAATTAGCAGATGTTTTTACATATTGCATTCAAATGGCTATGAAATTAGAGGTAGAACCAAAAGAAATAATATTAAAGAAATTGGATAAGACAATAAAAAAATATCCAGTGGATAAAGCTAAAGGAGTAAGTACAAAATATAATAAGTTATAGTTTTGTGGGTGAAATAAAATGGAAGAAAAAGAGAAAATAATTGAAATATTATTAAAAATAGCAAGTGGAAATTATACAAACTTTGATGAATTAGAGAGTTTAGGACAAGCTATTATAGAAGCATATATTAGTAATCCAAGTGAAAAGATGATGGCAAAGTCTATGCTGTCATCTGCTAAAAATGAAGCTGAAAGAAGATTTGATAATGATTCTATGCATAATGTTTGAAAATATTAGTGGAGGAAAGTCGTTATGATAGTATATGAGTCAACTAAGGAATTATTTGTAGAAGATGTCATTGAAGATAGAATAGAAAGAGTTATAGATAAAAAGTTTTTTGAAAAGATGGGATATCACACATCATAATCAGAAAGAAATGCGTGGAATAATTCTATGCTATATATGATGAAAGTATTGATAGACAATAATATACCACAAAATGTTGGAATTGCAATTGAATTTAAAATTCCTAATACTTCTAAAAGAGTTGATTTTATAATTACAGGTAAAGATGGAGAGTATAAGAATACAGCAATTATAGTGGAACTTAAACAATGGACAGAAGCTAAG
>CANQMY010000006.1 GCA_947625075.1 uncultured Clostridia bacterium | reverse complement strand
AAAATAACCTCTCCTTATATAGACATTTTTTCCAGAAAAGGTTATTTTATACAACAAGATTTAGTAATATTATTAAAATATTCCTATTATATTTTTATTTTCATCTAAATCAATTTTTTCTGAAGCAGGCACTTTTGGTAAACCAGGCATTGTCATTATCTTTCCTGTTTTTACTACTATAAATTCTGCTCCTGTTTTATATTCTACTGAAGATACAGTAATTTTAAATGGTTTATCACATAATAAATTTTTTTGATCATCAGAAAGTGAATATTGAGTTTTAGCAATACAAATTGGTACATTTGGATTTCCAATCATTTCAATTTGCCTTTCTGCATTTTCTGTATAATCTACTCCTTCTGCACCATATATAATCTTTGCAACTTTTTCAATTTTTGTTTTTATATTATCATCAAGTTCATAAGTATTTTTAAAACAATGTTCTTTTTCACATATTTTAACAACTTTTTCTGCTAAATCAATAGCACCTTCTCCGCCTTTTGCCCAGTTTTCAAGCAAACTATAATCGATTTTCTTACATTTAAGTTCTTCTGCTAATATTTCTATTTCTTCATCTATATCATTTTCAAATTTATTAATTGCAACTATTGGATTAATTCCAAAGCTTTTCATATTATCTATATGTTTAAATAAATTATGCATTCCATTTTTTAATGCTTCAATATCTTTATTTGAACACTCTTCTTTACTTGCTCCGCCGTGATATTTTAAAGCTCTCATTGTTGCAACAATAACCACACAATCAGGAGATATTCCCATATTTCTACATTTAATATTTAAAAACTTTTCAGCTCCTAAGTCGGCACCAAAACCTGCTTCAGTAACAACATAATCTGCTAATTTTCTTGCCATTTTAGTTGCTATTATGCTATTACATCCATGTGCAATATTTGCAAATGGACCTCCATGAATTAATGCTGGATTATTTTCCAATGTTTGTACTATATTTGGATTTAAAGCATCCTTTAAAACTACTGTTAAACTTCCGATCAGCTTTTAAGTCTTTACATGTTATACTTTTACCTTCTTTGTTATACCCAATAACAATATTTCCAATTCTTCTTTTTAGATCATCTAAATCTTTAGCTAAACAAAAAATTGCCATTATTTCTGAAGCAACTGTTATATCAAATCCGGTCTTCCCTTGGAACAAGATTTTTTTCTCCTGATAAACCAACTTCTACTTTTCTTAATGCTCTATCATTTAAATCTACACATCTTTTCCAAGTAACTTTTTCTATTCCAAGCTCATTTCCTTGAAAAATATGATTATCAATAATTGCACTTAATAAATTATTAGCTGTAGTTATAGCGTGTATATCTCCAGTAAAATGTAAATTAATATCTTCCATAGGTGCTACCTGTGAATATCCACCTCCAGTAGCCCCTCCTTTAATTCCAAATACTGGTCCTAATGAAGGTTCTCTTAAAGCAAGAATGGACTTTTTTCCTATTTTATTTAGTCCATCTGAAAGACCTATTGATGCAGTTGTTTTGCCTTCTCCAAGAGGTGTTGGATTTATTGCAGTAACTAAAATTAATTTTCCGTCTTTTTTATCCTTTAATTTTTCTAAATAATCAATTGAAATTTTTGCCTTATATTTTCCATATTGTTCAATATAATCTTCTGGAATATTTAGCTTGTCTGTAATTTCAATAATTTTCTTTAGTTTTGTATTTCTTGCAATATCAATATCCTTCATAGCCCTTACTTCCTCCAATATTTTAACATTAATTCAACTAAAACTACTCTTCATTATTTACATCAAATTTTTCTTCATTTCCATTTATTAATATTGTTATTTTCTTCTCTGCGTTATTCAATATCTCATTACATTTTTTAGAAAGTTCCATTCCTTGCTCGAATTTCTTAACAGAAGTATCTAAATCTAAATCTTCACTTTCAAGTTCTTCTGCAATTTTTTCTAACTCTTGCATTGCCTTTTCAAAATTTATATTCTCTTCTTTCATCTTTATAAATTTTCTCCTTTTAACCTTTTATAGAAATTTTTTCTATAACATCTGCTTTTATTATGCCATCAATATATCTTAAATCTATTTTATCACCTATATTTAGTTCTTCTGATTTTTTTACAATTTTTCCATCTACTTCGGTTATTGTATATCCTCTTGCAATAAGTTTCATAGGACTTAAAGTATCAATCTTAGTAGCTTTTTTGCTCAATTGTATTTTTGCTTTATTTAATTTTTCAATTATATCTGTACTTAATTTTTTTACTAAATTATCTACTAATATATATTTTTCATTTATATTTTGTAATGGTTCTTTAAAAACTCTTCTTGTCATACATTTTTCATATCTTAATTTCATTAATTGTACTTTTCTTTTTAAAGCAATTTTATATCTGTTTTCATATGTAGAAATAGTATATCTAACATCTGATATATTTGGAACAGCAAGTTCAGCAGCTGCTGATGGTGTTGGTGCTCTTAAATCAGCTACAAAATCTGCTATTGTAAAATCTGTTTCATGCCCTACTGCTGAAATTATTGGTATTTCCGATTCATATATTGCTCTTGCAAGAGATTCTTCATTAAAAGGCCATAAATCCTCTAATGATCCCCCTCCTCTTCCAATTATAAGTACATCTGCTAAATGTTCATCATTCATTTTCTGTATTCCAGCAATTATCTCTTTTTCTGCACCTAGTCCTTGAACAGGTACTGGTAAAAGTCTTATATGCACATTTGGATTTCTTCTAGTCGAAACATTTATTATATCTCTTATTACTGCACCTGTTGAAGATGTTAAAACTCCAATTGTATTCGGAAACATAGGTATTTGCTTTTTATGACTATCTTTAAACAATCCTTCATTTTCTAACTTAGCTTTCATTTTCTCATAAGCTTCGTAAAGATCACCTATTCCATCTTGTTTAATTGCTTTTGCATATATTTGATACACTCCATCTCTTTCAAATACAGAAACAGAACCCAAAACACAGACTTTCATTCCGTCTTTGGGCATAAAATTTAAATATCCAGTATAGCTTTTAAACATTATGCATTTTACAAGCGATTTTTCATCTTTTAATGTAAAATACATATGTCCAGTATAATGTAATTTAAAATTTGAAATTTCTCCTTTTACATATACATTATTTAAAAATTCATCACCATCAATTTTATTTTTTATGTATTTATTTAATTCTTCAACAGTTATTGGATTTATTTCCATCTATCACTTTTTTACCTTTTTCTAATTCTTTAAATTTTTATTATTCTACATTTAAATAGCTTTTCACAATACTTGCTAATACACCATTTACAAATGCTTTTGAAGAATCATCTCCATATTTTTTAGAAAGCTCAACAACTTCATTAATTACTACTTTATATGGTAATTTTGAATATAAAATCTCATATATTCCTAATTTTAGTAATGCTAAATCTATTTTAGAAATTCTAGATAATGTCCAATCTTTTTTTATATTTTTTTCTATCTTATTTTCTATATCCTCATTATTTTTATTTGTTCCTTTTATTATATCTTCAATATAACAAATAGCATCATGATCTGTAATTTCTTCTTCTTTAATAAAAAATTCAATTTGCTCATCTATTTCTGTAAATTTAGATATTTGCATACTATATAACAATTTAAATGCTTCTTCTCTTGCCTTAGACCTATTCATTTCTACCCCTTTTAAAAGTATTTATTACTCCATATAATTACATTTTATCTACAAATTTTTTTATTTTTTCTTTCACAGTGCTTTTATTATTTTGAAAAAAATTACCTGCCCATATTCCAAGAGAAACTAAAACTATTGCAACTATTACTCTATATAATCCCGTACATGCTAGAATTAATGCAATTATACCTCCAATTATTCCTCCCCAATATTTAGTTAAAAACTTTTTTAAATCTTCCATCTATTTTTTTGTCATCCTTTCATTATTTGTTTTTATTTGAGCTTTTTAAATTAGAACTTGATTGCTTTTTTATTTGTGTTTTAGGAACAGTATTTGTTTTTTTAGGCATCTCTTTCTTTACTACCTTTTCTCCTTCGTTAACACTTTTCTTTATTTTTTCAGCTGTTTCTGATTTATTTTCTTTTACATTTTCAGTTTTAGAAACATCTAAAACTGTATCTGCATTTTTAACTCTAACATTTACTGAAAGTATATCTAAGTCTGTTGCTTCTTTTATAACTTTCTTTACTTTTATTTGTAATTTTGATGATACATCTTTTATAATAGTTTCTTTTGTAACATCTATCGAAACATTTATAATAATGTCATTTTCCTTTGTTATAACAACTCCTACAGCAGAATCAGTTATATTTGCAAAATCATTTATAACTCCTTCTACCATATCTTTTAAAGTAGCAACTGTTATTAAAAGTTTTCCATCTTCATTTTGCAATAATATTCCATCATCACTTTCTTCTTCTTTTGATTCTGAAAAAAATATGCATCTTATTGCTAAAAGTATTAATAAAAAACATACAGCAATTAATATATAAGTATAAGTTTGAGAAATTAACACTTTTCCAATTAATACACTAAATATTGTTGATTCCATCCATCCAAATGCAATTAAGCATAATACTATTGATAATACTAACGTTATTATAGAAAATATAGCTAGTCCTAGTTTATCTAAAAATCTCATATCTCTACCTCCAATATTGCTTTATTTCTTTTTTACATTTTTTTTAGCTGGTTGCTTTTTTGCTTCTACCTTTTTTGTTTCTGCTTTTTCAGTTAAAGATTTTGAAGCTTTTTTCTCAGTTTCATTTTCTTCTTTTTTATCTAAACTATCTTTTTCTTCTGATTTTCTTTTATTTCCTTGAGATGTACTTACACCTTGTACATGTACATTAACTTCTTCTACAGCTAATCCTGTCATATTTTCAACTGATTTTTTTACTCTTTTCTGTATTTCAAATGCAACTTCTGGTATTCTTGCACCATATTCAACTATAATGTTTACATCTATTTTAGTTGACTTTTCAGATATATCAACCTTTATTCCTTTTGACATATTTTTCTTTCCACTAAATACTTCAGAAATTCCTCCTGCGAATCCTCCTGCCATATCTGCTACTCCTGCAACTTCTGATGCTGCCATTCCTGCTATTACAGCTACTACATCTTCTGATATTTGTATGTTGTTTTCAAGGTTTTCAACTTTTTCATTCTCCTTGTTTTCTTTTACCTCTTGTTTTTTTTCTTCACTCATAATAAACCTCCTTTAATAGTTTATGATATTCTAAGTATATCAATATATACATATTTTTACAAGCTTTTTTCATAAATTGATATTTTCATGTTTCAAGTATAAATTTATTTTACTTTTATTAAATTTTCTTCATTTGAAACTTCACTATATCCAGCTATATCTTCATTAGAAAATTCATAATTCATTTCTTTTCCATAAGCTTGCTTATAAGCTTTTTTCTTTAAATTATAATCCATGTCATGCATCATTTTTTTGTTTTCTTTTAATGATTTACTTTTATCTGGATAAATAACAGGCATAATATGAAGTATAAATTTTAATTTATTAAATCCATTCTCTTCATATTCTCCATCTTTTTCTCTCATTTCAACAAAACAAGGAATTATTGGAACATTAAATTTTGCTGCCAAATGATATGCTCCTGGTTTTAAATTTCTTACTTTTCTATAATTAAACCACATTTCTTCTTCCGGATATATTAATATTAGCTTTTTATTTTTTAATAATTTTTCTATTGCAGGCATAAATTTTTTTTCATTATATTCTTTATCTGAATTTATTGGAATTGTATTAAAATAATTCATTATAAATCCAAATAATCCATCCATTGCTAAATTATTATCATCTATAACTATATTAAGTTTCTTAAATAATCCAACTTTTTTCAATGCATACATAATTGGTGTACTATCTTTTGGACTAAAATGATTAGATGTTATTATCGCTCCTGTATTAATATTTTCAATATTTTCTAAACCAATAATTTCAGTTTCTCCATTAAATTCTTCAATAAAATTATTTACAATTTTTCTAACTATTTTATTTTTAATTTTATTAATAGGGTTCTTTTTAAAAATATCAAATTTATCAATTTTTTCTTTTAGCACATCTTCATCAATATTAGGATCGCCAATTTCTACTTTAGAATTAAGATTATTTTCTCTAAGGCATTTTTTTATATTTTCTATAGTAGCTAATCTATTTTCATCCTTATCCATTTTTTACTCCTTTATATATGTCAATAGAATTAAACAAGTTCATTAGTTTCTACCATTGTGTCTTGAGATTCATCATCATCTTCTAAATCATCTTCTATATCTGCAAATTTAAATTCTTGTTTTACAATTTGTTTTGTATATTCTACTAATTTTTCACCTGCAACTAAATCTTGTTTTTTAGCTTCTTCTGGATAATTTGTTAATGTTTCTTTTAACTCATCATAATATTTTGTTTCTTTAGCATAGTTCCAAAATACTTCACTATATGGAACATCACTATAATGCCATGGTTTTCTATACATATTGTAATGTATTAAATGTAGTTCATTAACATTATATTTTTTTCCAAAGTCAGGCATTTTATTCCATGTTTCTGGTAAGTACAATACTCTGTCTTTGCAAAGTGTATTTAAATAATCTTGGTCAGGAGCTGCTGTATCTAGATTATAATTTAATAATCTATATAAAAATTTTTCTTCTATTTTTGCTTTTCTCATTTCTCTTAAATTCATAACTAAAACACCAGAATTAAAATATTTTTCTGGTTCTATTCCAAGACCATATTTAGAATAATCTTTAAATTCTTTGCTCGAATTTATTACCATATCTGTCACACCAGCAATTAGATTATCACCTAAATCTAAATCATATAATTTTGCAACATCATCTTGAAGTACAATATCTGCATCTAAATATATTGCTTTTTCATATTCTGGAAACATTGATGGTATAAACATTCTATAATAAATCGTTTCTGAATAATAATCTCTCAACCTTAGTGCTAGTTCTTTACTAAGTTTTGTTGTTATGTGACTAATATTTTGAAAACTAATTTTTACATTTTCATCTTCTAATTTTTTTACTTCTGCTTTTCCTCTTAAACTCATTCCAGTATGTAATATTATAATTCTATAGTTGTTTTCGTTACTTGAATTTTCTTTTAATGAATGTATTGCAACAGATAAACATGGTATATAATTGTCATCTGTTGAAAAGAAAATTGGTATCTCTTGTTTCATTTTTTTCATAATTCCCTCCATCTTTGGCATCATATCTTTTCCCTTTTGTACAAATCCTACTATTTCTTTAATTAATTTTTTCTTATAATTTTTTAATTTTTTCATATTTCTACATCCCTATTATTTTCATATTACTTCTTTTTCTTTGTTTTTTATTTCTAAATATTTTTTTAAAATATCATCGTAATCATATATTTTATATTCATTATGCATTCTATCTATGTTCCATGGTTTTATGTTTACTAATCTAAAATAAGGTAAAAGTTTTATTGTCATACTAAAATGCCTAATTACTGTATCATCTTTTCTTTCTTTTTGTTCATTATATTTATCTGGTAAATAAAGTTTTTTAGTACATGCTTTATATATTGCTGTTTGATCTGGCATTGCCATAACTCTATTTTTTGCTATATTTCTTGCCTTTTCAAAACTTCCATCTTCTCTTACTTTTTTTAAATTAATTAAAAGTACTCCTGAATTTATATATTTTCTATTTATTACTTTCCTTCCAATATAATCTCTTACAACTCCTATGTCATAATCCTCTATATTTATATCAAAAATTTCTTTTATATCTTTATAGCAAACTATATCACAGTCTAGATATAAAATCTTATCTGGCAGTTTTTTTATTTTATCACTAAATAGTCTAATAAAAATATATGGAGTATAATGTGTTTTTTTGTTTACTGAATTAATTATTTCTTCTTTTATCAGATCTGTTGTATCTATTAATGTAATTTTACTATTCTCATTTTTTTCTTTTATAATCTTTTCTAAAACTTTTACATGTTCCTTATCTACTGGTGTATAATTTTCATTAATACTACTTAAATCCATTGTCAATATAAAAACATTTAAAGCTTCTTTTGTATATTTTACTATAGATAAAAGACTTATTATCATTCCATCAAATACTTTGCTATTTCCGCAAAACATTAAATTAATCATTTTTATCCCCTTTAGTTACTTTTAAATATTTAATATATTCAATATTGCTATTTTTACTTCTTTCTACCATTGTATTATAAACATTATCTCTTAAATCTTTTTCTGCTTCTTTTACATTCTTACTTTCATTTGAATAAAAAGGACCATCTACAAAAGCTACAATATTTGGAGTTTTTCTTTTGCCTTTTTTATATGTAATTGTTACAGAAATTACTGGAGCATTTAATTTTACAGGGTATCTAAAAGACACTTCATTAAAATTTCTGATTTTTGTATAATATGGCCAAACATGTGCTTCAGGATAAATTGCAATTAAATTTTTATTTTCAATTTTGTTTTTTATTGCATTTAAGAAATTTTCACTACTTTTTAAATCTCCAGGAAGTGGCAAAGCTCCCAACATTTTATTCGCTATTTTTAATCCTTTTATCGAAACATTATTTGGATGTGTTATTATATAAGCTCTTTTTGGAAATCCTATAATTGTTGGCAACAGAGTATCTAGAATTTCTTGTGTATGATTTATATATATAAAATACCCTTTATTTTTTACTTCTTTTAAAATTTCTTTATTTACTATTTTCATATTAAATTTTAACTTTGCATATATAAATGCTAATGGTGTAGCAACTATTCTATATAATATAAAAGCACATATATTCCAGAAAGGATTTTTTCTAATATATTTGTAGTTTTCATCTATTTTTACAGTTTCTATATTTCCTTTTGCAAAATCATCATTTAACTCATCTTTATAATATATTACATTTTTTTCTTTAATCATATCTTTAATTTCTTTCATTTAGACTTTATGCAATTTCAGCTGATAAACTCTTTGGTTTTATTTTATTACTTTTAATTTCATTAAATGCATACTTTTCATTATATATTGCTTTTTGTTCGATATTTTTTCTAATCATTTCTCCTAAAAAGTAATTTATGTAAATTTTAGCTTTTGCTTTTGCTTCTTCTATTTCTTCACCATTCTCTTCAACTATTACATTTATAAAAATATTAAATATTTCACTAAGCATTTCATTTGCTTTTATACTTAATATATTATTATATAGCGATTGTGAGATTATATCTATAATTATCCTTGTTGTTTTATATTCTTTATTTATTATTTCATCAAGATACTTTTTTAAATCTTCTCTTTTATTTTTTGATGTATTTGCAATTTTTTCTATTTCTATGATAAATTTCTCTACTATCTCATTTATTACTTCTAATATAAGAGTATCTTTTGTTTTATAATAATAAGTAATTTGCCCTAGCGCTACATCTGCTCTTTTTGCAATGTCTCTAATTGATATTGATGCATAACCTTTTTCAGCTAATAATTCTACAGTTGCATTTTTTATGTTATCTTTAACTTTTTTCTTATTTTCTTTTATTGCAGTATTCTTGTTTTTACGTGGTATTAAGCGCATTTTAAGACTTTCCTTTCTTATTATTTTAAACTAAATAACATTTTAATACAACTGTACTAAAAAATCAATAAAAAACGACAAAAAATTTATGCTTTTTGCCGTTTTCTATTATTAACTTTAATTGTATTATTTTAAAAAAGATATAAAGAAAATCTAATCTTCCCATTCCATTTCATAAGTACCTATTTTTACAATATCTCCTTCTTTTATTCCCATACTTTTTAATTTTTTATTTAAACCTACTTCATCTAATTTTTTGTGAAGATAAAATAAAGATTCATAATCAGTAATATTTACTTTTCTAATTATTCTATCAATAATTTCACCATTAACTATAAATTTATTTTTTTCTTTTACAATAGTAAAATCTTCTTTATCGTTTTCTAATGTATATAATTTTGTATCTTTATTTTCATTTATTTCAATCAAATTTTCTTTTGGAAGTTTCTTTAAAGTTTCAGATACATATTTCATAAGTTCTTCTATCCCTTCACCTGTATATGCAGAGATTTTAAAAATCTTTTGATTATTCTTTCTAGCAATTTTTTCTAACTCTAAATAAGATTCTTCATTAACCATGCAATCAATTTTATTTGCAACTATAATTTGCATTCTTTTTGAAAGCTTTTCACTATAACTTTTTAGTTCTTTATTTATAATTTTGTAATCCTCAACAGGATTTCTTCCTTCTGCCCCTGAAACATCAATAAAATGTAATAAAAGTCTTGTCCTTTCTATATGACGAAGAAAATCTATTCCAAGTCCTGTACCTTCACTTGCACCTTCAATTATTCCTGGTATATCAGCTATCACAAAACTGTCACCATAATTTGATTTTACTACTCCTAAATTTGGTTCAATTGTTGTAAAATGATAGTTAGCTATTTTAGGTCTTGCCATAGTTACCTTTGATAAAAATGTTGATTTTCCTACGTTTGGAAATCCTAAAAGTCCAACATCAGCTAATAGTTTTAATTCTAAGATAAGTTCTTTTTCTTCTCCTGGTTCTCCATCTTGAGCAAATCGAGGTGCTTGTCTTGTTGAAGTTGAAAAATGTGAATTTCCAAGACCTCCCTTTCCTCCTTTTAATATCAAAGCTTCTTGATTTGGTTCAGATAAATCAGCTAAAAATTCATTAGTATTTGCGTCTCTTATAACTGTTCCTATTGGAACTGGAATATATAAATTATCTGCACTTTTACCAGATTTTCTTGCTGACTCCCCATTTTCTCCATTTTCTGCCTTAAACTTTTTCTTAAATCTAAATTCAATTAATGTGTTTGCATTTTGATCTACTTTAAAATATACATCGCCACCTTTTCCGCCATCTCCTCCATCTGGACCACCAGCAGCAACATATTTTTCTCTTCTAAAAGATATTGCACCATTTCCACCTTTTCCTGATGAAACATATATTTTCACGTAATCTGTAAACATATTATAATCCTTCCTAAATTTATCAATATTTAGTATATCAGATTTTATGTAAAATAACAACTATTTAAGAATGTTATTATCATAAAACTTTGATGTTTTCATTATTTCTTGTTCTACATAATCTAATCCATATTTTTCAATAAGAGTTTGTTCATTTGAAAATAAATTCGTACCAAGAGCTAATCTATCTCCGTCAATTTTAGCTCCTAATGCACCTAAAGTTGTAGGCATAAGATCCATTGTACAGTATTTTCTGTTTTTAGTATTATCAGAATCAATTGCTGAATTAATGATAATACTTACAACAGTTTTATCATATTCTTCTCCTTCTGGTATATCTATAAAATTATTTTTCATTGTTAAATGGTCTCCAACAATTACAATTGTTGTATTTTCATAAAAATCTTGATTTTTAATCCAATTTACAAATTCATTAACTTTTTTACTTGAACATGCAATTACATTTTTATATTGTTCATCATACTTGTTACCACAATCCGGACATAAATATCCATCTTCAAAATGAGTATCAGCTGTTAACATCGTGAAATTAAAAGGTTTATTTTCATGTGCAAGGTTAGTTATCTTTTCTTTTGCAAATTCAAACAATAAATTATCTACAAATCCCCACCAAATATATTTTGATACTTTTCCTTCATCAAATGCTGAATTATAATCCCATATTTCATAATTACCATGTTGCTTATATAATTTTTCTCTTCCACCAAAGATTGCATTTGAACCAAGCATTAAATAGTTATGATATCCTTCTTTTTCTAATATTTCTCCTATACCATATCCACCTTTTAAGAAATCACGATAATCTGATAATGAATTTAAGTCAACGCTTATTTTTAATGGTATTCCAAGTGTTTGTGCTGTCATAGCTCCTGCAGTCCATGTTGATCCAAATAAAGAATAAGCACCTCCTAATTTATCCGTATTAGAAAAGTTTATGTTCTCTTTTGCTAGCTTTTCTATTTCTGGTATTAAACTTTCTTCTTCAAGTCCTCCTGACTCTTTTGAATAATATGTACTTTCCATTGATTCAAGATAAATATATATTAAATTTCTTTTTTCTTCCGGAAACTCAATATTTACATTCTCTGGATTAACATATTCTTGTTCTATAAAATTTGATGTATCTATTTGATTTTTTATATATTCATTTATATCAGTTATATTGCATATTCTAATAGCACTAACTAAAAAAATAGAAATTGCTAGCACAAGATTAATAAATTTAACTTTTTTATTTTCTTTTGTATTTATTATAATTTTTCTTATTTTTATATTATGTACTATAGGATAAATTAATAAAAATGATACGATTAAAGTTGATATAAGTATAATTGGAACACTTTGCCTTAAATAAACAAGCACTAAATCAGTATTTGCACCATCCATTGGATATTTTAAATGAAATACAATTTCATCCATTGTTAAATGTCCAAAAGTATTATAAAGCCAATCCATTGAAATAAATCCTACAAACGCTAGTAAAACTATTATTACAATTATAATACATATTATTTTTTTCTTCATTTATTACTCCTTATATTGCTTTTATATATCTGTTTTAATATATCATTAATATTATATAATTTCAAGAAAAACATCATTAAAAACTGATGTTTTTATCTTATTACATTAGACCTATTGCTTTTTTATGTAAATTGTAGTATAATTTTCATATAAATTATTTAACATTCCTTTAGCAATCTAGCATAGCTAGTTCATTATATATTTTATGCAACTCAAAATAATTTTTGAAAGGAGAAAAAAATGTTAGCATTAAAAATTATATTATGCATTTTAGCAGTCGTAGCATTCTTTATGGCAGGGTTTAACGGAGTCGATCCATTTTATCATCGGGTAACACTGTCAAAATCATCTATTGCACTGAATATTATCGGAATATTGCTTGTTTTTGCATTTGGTGCTGTACAAATAATTACTCATTGGACAGTATTTACTATTCCTAAAATAGTGTTATTGCTTGCTATTTGTATCATGGTAGAAGAATTATGTTTTGATGGGGAGTCTATTACTATTTTTATGTTTATGATTGTTATAGTTTCCTATATCATTGGAGGTATATGCTATGTGCGTAATATTAAAGAATGTGAAAATCCAGACATAAGTGAAAAAAAAGTTGAATTAGTGAATGCAAAGGACAATTTATCTGTAAAAGGAAGTTCTTATCTACTTGGTGGAGAGGTACATGGTGAATTTGTATATGCATATTATACGAAAAATGAAAAAGGAAATTTTGTTTTAAACATGATACCAGCAAAAGATACAGAAATATCCTATCTAAGTGAAGGAGAGCAACCTTATCTTGAAATTACAACTAAAACATACTATAGCTTAAACACAAACAATACTCCTGCAAATAAATGTCGAGAACATAACAAAACAAGTTATGTATTGTATGTTCCAGAAGGTTCTATTCAGGAAATGTTTGAATTTGATGCACAGTAAAATCTAAAAAGAGGTCAATAATTGGCCTCTTTTAAATAATCAATACCGTATGCATATTAATATTGTGCATAAATATTATTTTTTAACCAAAACTTAAATTATTGATTATAAGATTGACTCATTAAATATGAAGAGTAATCAAATGGTTCTAATACTTCTGGTAAACCATAATCTATTCCCTTTGTATCAACTGTTATAGATTTTATTTTAGGAGGATTGATTGGTTTATTTTCTGTAAGATTACTATCACTTGTTGCTTCTCTTGTTTCAACTTCTACATTTGATATTTCATCAACTATTTCCATTCCTTCTATTACTTTTCCAAATGCCGCATATAAACCATCTAAATTTGAATTATCTGCTGTTGTAATAAAAAATTGAGAAGATGCTGAGTTATATCCTTTTGTTGCTAAACCAATTGAACTATAATCTGATCTTGCCATTGATATAACTCCTCTAGTATGCTTTAATGTATTTTTGGTAAAACCATTTATTATAAATTCTCCTTTAATTGCATAATTATCATCACTACCCTTATTTAAGTCAGAAAGACTAGCTCCTCCTGTTCCATCACCATTAGGATCTCCACCTTGTATCATAAAATCTGGTATAGTTCTATGAAATGTAAGTCCATTATAAAATCCATTGTTTGCTAAGGCAATAAAGTTAGCTACTGTGTTTGGTGCATATTTTGGATATAATTCTACTTTTATTGTTCCCATATTTTCTATTTCTATAGTTGCTATTGGATTATCCTCTACAAAATTAACCTTTTTTACAACAGTATTTAATACATAAGCAATTAATCCAAGAACAATTAAAATAGCTAAAACATCAATAATTAATTCTACTTTTTTTAAATAATATCCCTTAGCTTTACGTTGTTTTGATTCTTTCTTATTTTCTTCTTTCTTATTTGTGTTTTTCATTGTTTATTTCCTTATATATGTATTTAGGTTTTAAGGAAACCTATTACCTTTTATATTTATACTACTAAATATTAATATTGTCAAATACAAATTGCTCTTGCATCCTTTTTAAAGATTGAACTATTGTCTTTGATCTAACTTCTCCAATTCCTTCAACTGTATCTAATTCTTTTATATCAGTTGAAATTAAATTTCTAAGTAATTTATATTTTTTTACGATATTTTCAACAATATTATTAGGCATTCTTGGTATTTTATTTAAAATTCTATAGCCTTTTGAATACACTGCTACATCATCATAATTATTTGAGTCCTTTATTCCTAAAATAAATGCTATTAAATCTGGTTTTAATAAATCTTCATAGCTCATATTTCTTATTTTTTCAAATAACTCATAAATATTATCTTTTGCCGTATAATCTTTTAATATCAGTATTTCCTCTCTATCAATACCATCAATTAATTCATTTAATTGCATAGAAATAAGTCTACCTTCAATTCCTAATTCATATATAGATTTCTTTACCTCATCTGCTATTCTCATAAGCATTTCGATTCTTTGTATAGTTTCTATAACCATAGAAATTGTAGTCATATCATTAAATTCAAATTCTGTTAACATTGCTATTTTATTATCAAATACTTTTCTATATTTTTCAACTGTTTGCAATGCTTGATTTGCTTTTTCAGCAACTTTAGATGTATCTTCTAAAATATATCTTTCTCCAGCATTATAAATTGTTATAATTCCTCTTCTTTGAGAAATACTTATTACTATATTACCTGTTTTTTTAGAAACTCTTTCAGCTGTTCTATGCCTTGTACCTGTTTCCATAGTTGGTATAGAACTATCTGGCATGAGTTGTGCATTTGCAAATAATATTCTTTTTAAATCTTGACTTAAAATAATTGCTCCATCCATTTTAGCTAGTTCATATAGTTTAGCTGGTGTATACTCAACATTAATTTCAAATCCACCATCAACTATATTCATTACCTTATCACCATCGCCAATAACAATTAAAGCTCCTGTTTTTGCTTTTAATATACTTTCTAATCCTTCTCTTATTTGAGTTCCTGGTGCTATCATTTTTAAAATATCAACAAGTTGCAAAATAAACTTTCTCCTTTATTTTAAAGTCCAATTACTTTTAGAGCATCATTTATATTTTTAACCCCAATTATATCTAACTTATATTTATCTTTTAAATTTCTTTTATTATTTTCTGGAATTATACACTTTTTTATTCCTAATCTTTCTGCCTCTTTTAGTCTTTTATCAATCATATTTACTGCCCTAATTTCACCTGTTAAACCTACTTCTCCTATTATTGCCATATTTTTCGGAATATATGTATTTTTATAGCTTGAAGCTATAACCAAAGCTATTCCTAAATCTACTGATGGTTCTGTAATTTTCATACCACTTACTACATTTAAATAAATATCTTGATTTCCTAAGCTTAAATGTGCTCTTTTTTCTAAAACAGCAACAATTAATGCAATTTTATTAAAATCTATACCATTTCCTGTTCTTTTTGGTATTCCATAAAAACTTTGTGTAGTTAATGCTTGAAGCTCTGCTAAAAGTGGTCTCGTTCCTTCTAAACTGCAAACAATTGCAGTTCCTGGTACTTCTTCTTGATCTTCAGAAATTAATACTTTTGAAGGATTAGTAACCTCACACATTCCTTCATTTTGCATCTCAAACATACCAACTTCATTTGTTGAACCAAATCTATTTTTAACTCCTCTTAATACTCTGTACGAAAAATATCTTTCACCTTCTAGGTAAAGTACCGTATCAACCATATGTTCTAATACTCTTGGTCCTGCAATACTGCCATCTTTTGTAACATGTCCAATAATTATAGTAGTTATTCCACTTTGCTTACAACATTTCATAATTCTTGCCGTTATTTCTCTTACTTGACTCACAGTACCAGCAGCTGATGATATTTCATTTGAATACATGGTTTGAATTGAATCTATTACAACTAATTTTGGGTTTATTGAAATTATTTCTGCTTCAATACTATCTATATCAGTTTCTCCTAAAAACAATATATTATCATTTTTTATATTTAATCTATCTGCCCTTAATTTCACCTGCTCTGCAGATTCCTCACCTGAAACGTATAACACTTTACCTTCTGTTCCTAATTTATCACATATCTGCAATATTAATGTAGATTTTCCTATTCCAGGTTCCCCTCCAAGTAAAGTTAAAGAACCTTTTACTAATCCTCCACCTAAAACTCTATCAAGTTCTGATACTCCAGTTTTAATTCTTATATTTTCTTTTCCTTCTACTTGATTTAATAGAACTGGTTTTGCTGTTTCTTTTACTTTTATGTTTGTTCCAGAAGATACTGCAACTTGCAATTTTTCTTCATAAAATGTATTCCATTCATTGCATGCTGGACATTTTCCAAGCCATTTTGGAGATTCATATCCACAACTATTACATACAAATATAGTTTTAGTTTTTGCCATTTATTATTCCCTTTCAGTTATAAAAAATTAAACAAATGAAATTTCACACAATCCATTTATAAATTAATATAATTTAATCTAATAACATTCCAATAAACATTGCATGTGACCAACCAAGTCCAATTACCCAAGATTCATTTAAATCACTATTTGCTTGTTCTGGAAGTAGTCCTAGAGGATTTGCACTATTTATTATAAATTTTAAACATTCATTAGCTGATTTTTTATCGCCTATTTTTTTATAATACATTCCCATCCATGCTGTCGCAATTATCCAAGGATTCTTTCCTCCAATATAACTATCATCTTGAAATCTAAGATATCCACCTAAATATGTTCTTATTGTCATGTTTATTTGTTCTATCGTATTTTTTACAATTTTTTCTTCTGGTTTAAATACCTCAAATGGAATTACAGAACCAAGAATACTTATATCTGTTAACCTATCAGTTGTATTTCTTAATAGAATTTTTCTTTCTTTATCTACTAAATTATTTAAAATATATTGTTTAACTTCTCTCAAATATTCTTCATATCTTGCTTTACTTAATATAATATCATCTTGTTTTAATCTGTTATTTTCAAAACTATCTGAAAGCTCATCATAAATATTAATCATTGCTGAAAAAGCTCCAAATATACTAGAAAGTGAATATAAGTGTATTCCTTCATTTTGCTCCCATAAATCATAGCTAGGATGTTTATATATTTCATCTCTTTCTTTATAATTGTATTTCTTTTCTAATTCCACTCTTACTAAGTCTTCTTTTTCTTCTTTTCCTAAAATGTTATTTATATATTTTTCTAGAAATTTTGTTGCAAGTTCTAACATCTTTAAATTATCTTTTAAGAATTTTTTGTTTTTCTTTCCAGTAATTTTTTCCATAGTTTTATAATGATTATATGCTTCCCATACTACTATTGCAGTTTCATCAACTTGATATCCCCAACATGGAGCTAATCTTCCATCTGAATAAAATCTTTGTTCCCACATTCCATTTTTACATTGAGTATTTTTTAAAAAAACATTATAAAACCTTTCAGTTACATCATCAAATCCAAGATAATCTAAGTTATTTAATATCATAATACTATCTCTTGGCCAACAATATGCATATTTACCACACATATCTCTTTCTTCATCAACTTCAAGAGATGCAGTAACAGCTCCAGTTTTTTCATTTATTAACAATGGAATAAATAAAATCGTTCTTTCATATATATTTAATAATTTTTTTCCAAATTCAGTTCCATCATTTTTTAATTTTAAATTATTATGTTCTTCCAAATATTTATTCCAATATTTATCAACTTTTTCTATTTCTTTATCAATATTTATTTTTCTTAATTTAGTTATTTTTTCTGAAACCTCTGAAATATTACCATCATCATATTTTAAATACATTATTAATGTAAACTCTCTTTTTTCACCTGGTTTTAATACACCAAGATCATAACTTATAGCTGAATTTTGTGACATTCCAATATAATCTTTGTCATAAATTTCGCCAGAGTTTATGTTTCTTTCTACATTATTTAATTGATGACTATATAATTTTTCTTTAGAAAATATTGCACATGTAAAGTTATGACTATATTGAATAAGAGCATCATTTTCTATCATTCCGCCTGCCATGTTGTTGTATGAAGAAACTACACTAGAATGTGCCAAAAATTTCAAATTTAGATCTATTGTATTTTCATTTTTAAATACATATTTCTTTAAAACTACATCTTGATTTACCATTACACAATCAGTTTGTTTTACTTTTAAATTAAAATATGTGTTTTCAATTTCAGTATTTAAAACATTTGATTTATCATTATAATATTGATTATATTTATTATTTATATCATTATGTAAATATATAATATTGGAATCATTAATTTTAATTCCAATATGAAAAAAATCCGAATATTGTCTATAATCTGGTAATGGGTAATATAATCTAAGTAATTCCCCATATTTGCTAAAACTTGCTATAACATCTTTATTTCCTATAAATGCATCATTATAATATTTCTTTTTCATTAGTGCTCCCCTTTATTCATAATATTTACTATTTGTTTTCTTAAATCAGTTACTCTATTATTTAGTTTTGCTAAGTCCTTATCGGAACTTGACTGTATTCTTATGTTTTCTTTTAAAGCATGTTTCATTTCTTCTAATTCATTTTCTAGAGACTGCATTTTATTAATTAATTCTATTCTATCTATTTCAGCTTTGGCCGGATTTGTATATTTTTGGGTTCTTTCTAAATTATCATCTAAAACATACTCTTCACCATAATCAGGAATAGATACACTTATATTAGTTTCTTCTAAAATTTTTTCTTTTAAAGCTTCTTGAGAATCTTCTTCTCCATGTACTAAGAAAATATGCTTTGGCATTTTTTCTCTAAATGAACATACAAATGAAAGTAATCCTGTTTGATCTGCATGTCCAGAAAATCCTTCTATATACTCAATTCTAGCTTTAACAGCAAATTCTTCTCCTAATATTTTCACTTTAGGCTCTTTTTCTATTATTCTTCTTCCAAGAGTTCCAGGTGCTTGATATCCTACAAAAAGAATTGTACTCAATGGATTCCATATATTATGTTTTAAATGATGTTTTATTCTTCCAACATCGCACATTCCACTTGCAGATATAATTATACATGGTTCATTTGATTCATTAAGTGCCTTTGATTCATCAACTGACTTTGTAAAATGAAGTCCCGGAAATTCTAGTGGATTGTCCCCTCTTGAAATAAATTCTTTTATTTCATCATCAAAAAGATCCATATTTTTTCTAAAAACTTCCGTAGCAGAAACTGCTAGAGGACTATCTACATATACAGGTACATGCATCAAAGTTTGATATTTCTTTTGAAACTCTTGATCATCTTTATGTTGGTCTTTTATTTTATTTAACTCATATAAAATCTCTTGTGTTCTTCCTACTGCAAATGATGGTATAATAACTGTTCCACCATTATTTATAGTTTCTGATACAACATTTAAAAATATTTCTGCTTTATCATCATTTCTTATATGAAGTCTATTTCCATAAGTAGATTCCATAACTAAATAATCTGCACTATCAATCATTGTTGGACTAGCTAGAAGTGGAATATCGTTATTTCCTATGTCTCCTGAAAATACAATTTTTTCTTGCTTTCCATTCTCATTAATCCAAACTTCTATAATACTTGACCCTAGCATATGTCCAGCATCATTAAATCTAACTTGTATATCTTTAGTTATTTCTACTATCTCATCATATTTAACTCTTTCAAAAATCTCCATACAATCTATTGCATCTTGTGCAGTATATAATGGTTCTAATAATATTTTTTGTCCTGCTCTTTTACGCTTTTTATTTTTTATTTCGTTTTCAGTTTCTTGAATATGTCCGACTATCTGGAAGCATTATTTCACAAAGATCAACTGTTGCTTTTGTAGCATAAACAGGATTTCTATATCCATCTTTATATAATTTTGGAATTCTTCCTGAGTGGTCTATATGTGCATGTGTAAGAAGCATAAAATCAATTGAAGATACATCATATGCAAATGGTTTATCATTTAAAATTTCTTCTTCCATTCTTCCTTGATAAAGTCCACAATCAACTAAAAATTTTTTTCCTGCTCCTTCTACTAAAAAGTTTGATCCAGTAACACCTTTTGTTGCTCCTAAAAAAGTTATTTTCATTTGTTTGTATCTCTGTTAATGTTATTAACATTTCTCCTCATCTTTATTTAGATTTTAAGGTTTTATCTATAAACCATAATAAATATTATTGCAATTAATTTGTATTTTCTATTCAAATATTTTTGTTTTTTTTGATTTTCTTATCTGTATATTGCTTCCTTCAGGCAATAATACCTCATATTTCTGTTCTATATTTTCTCCATCATAAATCATAACACCTATTTTATTATTTAATGCACTAAGCTTAATATATAAACTTTCTAATGATATAACTTGAGTATCAAATATTCCTTTTAAAATCTTATAATCTAAATCATCATTATTAGATATTGGATTTAATACTCTTGCTTCAATTGCTTTAGGAATAATTTTTCTCTGAAAATCTGATAGATTAATTTTACAATTTGGTATGTAATTTAAATATCTAATTTCATATATAAGATCTAATATTCCTTTTCTATCGTTAGTTGCTTCTATCTTTTTCTCAAAACATTTTACAAATTCTTTTTGGAATTTACTTATATCTGTTTTAGTTTCATAAAATTTAACCTTTAATTTTAATTCATCCCTATACTTTATAAATTCATTAGGATTTTGCATCTTATTATAAATTGATAATTGTTCTATCGTATCTTTTCTTCTTTTTTGCAATAATTCAGCATAATGACT